>JACQRL010000429.1 GCA_016206485.1 Planctomycetota bacterium
ATATTAAGAAAAAAACAGATATAGATGAAATTGTTCTGCTCTCTACATGCAATCGGGTGGAATTATATGCGAATTACGAACATGATTTGAAGGAAATTTTTGATGACTTTATAATGAAAAATCGGGCCCAAAATTCCAATAACTATACATACTCTTACTCTCAAAGGGAAGCCGTAGAGCATTTGTTTGGCGTATCGAGCGGGCTTGACTCGGCAATCATAGGAGAACCTCAGATTACAAATCAGTTGATGAATGCGTATGATATAGCATACAGAAACGGCTGCACTTCCAAGTTTATGAATAAGCTGTTTCAGAAATCATTCAGGGTTACGAAGCTTGTCAGATCCAAGACATCAATAGGCGCAAGGAGTGTTTCTCTTGCCAAGATTGCGTTTAAGCTGATATTGAGGGTGTTTCCGTCTATTAATGATCTGACAATTACCGTAATTGGTTCGGGTGAGATCGGACAGGATATGATCAGATATTTTCTGCTGCACCATCCAAAAACAATTAATCTTATTACGAGAAGAAATGACATTATTGAAGATAAAGTGACAGTTATGAGTCCGGAGGATAAAAACTATTTATTGAGAGGATCTGATATCATAGTAGCAGCCTCATATTTTGACGGCAGGTTTATAAGCCTGGAAGATCTCCGAATAAACAGGAAGAATTGTATGATGATATTTGATGTGTCGATGCCTAAGATAGTTGATCCTGCATGTTCTCAGCTTGAAGATATATATTTATACGATCTTGCCGATCTGCAGAAAATTGCCTCTGAAAATCTGGAAAAAAGAAAGGAAGAGCTCAATTTTGCTTACAAAATAATATCTTCAGAAATTGATGGATTCATAATAGATATGAAAAAATCTGCCTGTAGAATGTGCCTGACACCATGTCATGATGTTTAAAAAAGTATCGGTAATATTTACTATAATCGCTTTTAGTTCCTGCGCAGCGCCAAATAGCGGGAATTCCGGCGGAGAAGAAAACGATAGATTACAGGTTGACCCGTTAGCGCTGTCAAATATACGTCAGCTGACTTTTGCAGGAAAAAGAACAGGGGAAGGATATTTCAACAATATGGGAACATTAATGGTATTTCAGAGCGAAAGGGAAAAGGATAATCCTTTCTACCAAATTTATACTCTTGATCTTAACACAGGGGATTGTGAAAGGGTCTCGCCCGGATATGGTAAGACTACCTGCGGTTATTTTTATCCAGACACCAAAAGATTAATATTTGCTTCTACTCACCTTGATAAAAATGCTGTAAAAAAGCAAGAAGATGAAATGAAAGAACGCTCTTTGGTTGAAAAACGCAGATACAACTGGGACTTTGATGGGCAATACGATATATATGAAGCAGATATAAATGGCGGCTCTGTCAGGAATCTGACTAATATTCTTGGTTACGATGCAGAAGGATCAATTTCGCCTGACGGCAAACGGATAGTGTTCGCTTCCAACAGACATGCCTATAGCCGTGAATTATCCGATGACGACAATTCAAAGTTAAAGAACAATGCTGCAGCATTTGTGGACATTTACATTATGAGTTCGGATGGAACAAATGTACGACAGTTGACATATGAAGATGGATATGATGGAGGCCCGTTCTTCAGCCCGGATGGCAAAAAAATAGTCTGGAGGCATTTTTCAGTAGATGGGCATAAAGCAGAGATCTTTGAGATGGATATTAATGGAGGTTCAAAAAAACAGATAACAACTTTTGGAGTTATGTCCTGGGCTCCATACTATCACCCCTCAGGGGACTATATAGTTTTTTCTGCGAATAAAGAAGGTTTTGGAAATTTTGAGCTTTATGTTGTCGATTCCGCCGGAATAAATGACCCTGTAAGGCTGACCTTCTCTGACGGGTTTGACGGACTGCCGGCATTTTCCCCTGATGGAAAGAGAATTAGCTGGACAAGCAACAGAAGATCAAATGAATCCCAAATCTTCATAGCTGACTGGAATGATTCCAAGATTCGCATACTTCTTAAACTTGAACAGAAGGTTTACGCTAAGCCTGAAGAAGAGCGAAAAGGTCCTGTCTTAACCCCAGAATTACGAGGTAATACAGGCGCGACCATATCTGACATTTCTTCCGTCGATATTTATACGCACATAAGCAAACTTGCCTCCCCTGAAATGGAAGGGCGCTATACGGGGAGTGATGGAGAGAAGAAGGCACGAAATTATGTCGTATCGGTTTTTGAATCTATAGGGCTCGAACCGTCTGGTGACGGGAATTCATATCTTCAAAAATTCGAATTTACTGACAGGGAATCGAACACGAAAGTTGAATCTTTCAATATTGTTGCGGCTCTTCGATCCACTTCATCTGAAACAAAGTCATGTGTTGTTATAGGAGCGCATCTGGATCACCTGGGTGTTGGAAAAAGAGAGGGCTCTCTTGCGTTAAATATTGAAGGTGAGGTAGTTCATTATGGAGCTGATGATAATGCCTCCGGTGTATCCGCAGTCCTGGAAATTGCGCAGTCGCTTGCAGACATGAAATCAAAGGGGCTGTTTTCAGGTGTTCACGATATACTTTTTTGCATCTGGTCCGGAGAAGAAATCGGATTGCTTGGGTCGGGACATTTCATGCGATCTCATGGCAATCGCCAGATAATCGCGTACTTAAATCTTGATATGGTAGGCCGTTTTACGGAGTCATTATTTGTTCAGGGGGTCGGTTCAAGTTCAGTGTGGCCGCGTTTGATTGAAGAAAACAGCATACTTTCAGGACTGCCTGTGGTTGTACAAAAAGACTGCTACCTTCCGACAGATACAACTTCTTTTTATCTAAACGGAATCCCGATACTAAACTTTTTTACAGGCGCGCATTCTGATTATCACACCAACACTGATACCGCGGATAAAATAAATTACGACGCTGAAGAAAAGATATCACGATTTGCGCTCAGACTTTTGAGCGATATCTCACAGGAAAAAACAGTTCCTGATTACATAGAAACACAGCCTCCAAAGAGATCTCTTTCACATGGCAAATCTAGAATTTACTTGGGAACTATTCCTGATTACTCTCAGGAAGTTGAAGGAGTAGTGTTTGCAGGCGTGGTTAAAGGGGGGCCTGCGGAGAACGCAGGAATAACAAAAGGTGATCGAATTATCGAGTTAGATAATAAACAGATAAAAAACATATACGATTATACCGATGCCATACGCAGTCTCAAAGCTGACTGCCCTGTTAAAGCAGTAGTTATTCGAAATGGAAAACGTGTGGAATTAACTGTAACCCCCAGGCTTAAAAATGAGTGAACTGGAAGATAGCAAAAAGAAGATTGTTGTAGTAGGAGGAGGAATTTCCGGTCTTTCAGCCGCGTACTTCTTGGGAGAAGCGTTCAGGCACGATCCAAAGTTTGAGATAAAGCTGTTTGAAGGGGATAGTTCAACGGGAGGTGTTATACGGACAACAAAGAAAGAAGGATTTTTACTTGAACATGGCCCTGACAGCATAGTTTCGATAAAACCTTGGGCAGTAGAATTATGCAGAAAGTTGGGGATTGAAAGTGAACTGATAGATACCATGGCTGAAAACAGACACAGTTACATAGTTTATAAAGGGAATCTGACTCCCATTCCAAATGGAATGTATATGCTCGCACCGACATCTTTAAAATCATTAGCGTTCTCCCCGATTTTTTCGCTAAAAGGGAGATTGAGAATGGCATTGGAACCATTGATTTCACGTAGGGCTAATACTGAAGATGAGTCGCTGGCTTCATTTGTTGTAAGACGCCTGGGACGGGAGGCATTGGAAAGACTTGCCCAACCTATGGCAGCGGGGGTATATATGTGTGATCCATGGAAGCTGAGTCTCAAAGCAACTTTTCCTCAGTTTCTTCAGATGGAACAGGAACATGGCAGCATAATAAAAGCGCTCGGTAAAATGTTCAACGGAAATAGTGTAAGGGGGCCTCGATACAGTTTGTTCAAATCTTTTAGAGGGGGAATCGAATACTTAACCAAAACTCTTACGGATAAAATTACGCAGCAAAACTGCGTGCTGAACAAAACAGCAACCCGGTTGGATTACAATAGTAATAGCAAAAAGTGGAACCTGACATTTAACGATAAGAGCATTTATGAATCGGATGCTGTTTGTCTTGCTGTTCCCGCCTGGAAGGCTGCAGAATTGCTTAGGAGCATTAATGCGCGCCTTGCCAGTGAACTTGAAACGATCAGGTATTCATCGGCAGTTGTGGTGAACATGGCGTTTAAATCAGAAGATATAGATCACCGACTTGATGCGATGGGAATGGTTATTCCTAAGATAGAGAAGCGATCAATGGTTGCATGCACATTTTGCACGAGTAAGTTTGAAGGAAGGGCTCCAGATAAGAAAGTGCTGTTAAGGGCTTTTCTGGGAGGAGATTTTAATCCGGACGCGTTCGAAAAGAAAGATACTGAGCTTGTTCAGGAAGTGCTTACAGATCTTAAGAAGTTGTTAAAAATTAAGGGCTCACCGATTTTCTATGATGTTACAAGACATAGCAAGGTCATGCCGTGTTATGAAATAGGGCATCTGGAAAAAGTAGAACGTATAAAAAATTTGCAGTGCAGAATCGCAGGATTATATCTTACAGGGAATGCTTATGAAGGGGTGGGGATTCCGGATTGCATTCACACCTCACAGAAAACATCTGAATCAATTATTTCTAGCCTGACAGATATTCAGTATCAGTCTTTGAAATCGTTTTCGTGACACTTTGAACATGCTTTGAGATCTTTGATGAGGGCTTCCTTGTGCCTGCCGAATTTATGACAAAAGCTGCAATTCAGATCAAGCTCTGCATGATCTTTATGTGACATCTCTTTACCTTTGAATTTAACTTTATCCGGCGGCATTTGCACTTCCAGATGGCTATGGCAAATACCGCAATTGTATTCAAGGAACCCTTCAGGTTTTTGAAGTTTCATCTCCTCATCATTTAGATCGGGTATACCTTCGAGATTTTTATCGCAGACTTTTAAAAGCTGTATGGCATAAAAAGGATTATGGATACCTTTAACGGTTTTGACATAATCCAGATTAAACTCACATTCTTTTATGAGTTTCCTGGTAGTTTGATCTGTCTGTATATCTTGAAGCGATGCGGAGGTCTTGGTCTTTACTTGTATATATTCGATCATTTTTGTAAGTTCGCTGTTAAAAGAGCTGACAAATTTGGTATATTTTTCCCTGTGACACGATGTGCAAACAAGCGCACTTGAAGTAAATGTCTGGCCTTTAATGGCTATGTGAGTTTCATCATTGAGCTTGCGGTCTGTATGACATCCCGAACAGCTTATCCCAAAGGTATGCATGGGATCTGGCTCTCCTGTTACTCCCTTACCGCCAATCCCTGCATAAAATAAACTTTGAGAAAAATGTGTTTTGATGTGGCAGGAGCTGCACATCTCATGCTGGGTTTTTGCTAATTCTGTATTGAATTTGTGCGCTATCTCATTATGACATCTTCCGCAATCAACCTTATGAGCAGTGACGTGGTTAATATGTATAAACTCAGTGTCGTTGAATTTGTCTATTTTTTCTGGTTGGTTGTGGCAATTATAACACTTATCTTTAGTCGCATTTCCGCTACCTGATTTCACATCCACATGGCAGCGCATGCACTCGATATCATTCTTAAGAAAATCATTATGTATGATAGTATATTGCCCCTTTATAATTGAGGTATCAGGAGTGTCGTGACATATACTGCAGCTTCCTGTAGAAGTTTTTTCTGCTTCTCTTTTGAAGTGACATAAGAAGCAGGCAGAAACTGTTACGTTGATATGCGAACTTATAATTGTTTGCGAATGACAGCTTGTGCAGGAAAGTTTTATTCCGTGCCGCATCTGGCTAAGATGTGTGTCGTGATTAAATAACATGTTATACCTGCTGGATTTAATCTTTCCTGAGAGGGATTTCTCACTGTGACAACCGGAACGCAGACATGACACATCACTTATTTTAGCATAGATTTTTGACCCATAAGTACCTGTGAGTACAGTAGCAATTTGTTTGATGGCGAGCCACTTGCCTTTGAATGTGTTTATTAACCCGGGTTCAAGATGACAGTCAACACATGGAATAGCTTTATGCGACGACTTTTTCCAGGATTTATAGTAAGGCTCCATTACATGGCAGCTCTTGCAAAACTTTGGATTGCTGGAATACTTAAACATTGCGACCGCAATTACTGCAAGTATTACAAAAATAATAATAGTAAGCAGCATTAATTTGTATTTTGATCTGTAGATCCATCGGATTAATCTCTTAAAAAGCCTTACTAAGTTTTCAGAGAATTTCATTTGCTGTTGTTTAACTTAAGGGAGATTTAGCAAAGCGGCTGATCATATGCTGTTTGTTTACAGCTCCTTACTATTTTTTCTATTTTTGATCAACCGTAGGAGTAGATACGATATAAAAAAGCTGAGTAGAATTAGTAATCCAACAGCGATTGAACCTCCTATAATAATCCAACTAAATCCATCCTCTTCTTTTTCTTTCGACTTTTCTATATAAAATAGCGTGCTTTTATATGAACTTTCCAGTTCCTTAAAAACATCAGCAGTTTTTTCCTCTGACAATGAGTGCATGATTGCCCTTAGTTTACTGAACTGTAACTTTGCCTTATCGTATTCAGCTTTAACAATGTATTTGACTTCATTTTGTAAAACAGTGGTTGTAAGCCCTTCAAAATTATTGAGCACTTTTTTGCCATCCTGAAGCACTTTGCTGAATGTTGTTGCCACTTTATAACTGTTTTCATCTTGATTACTGTGGCAATTATTGCACCCGCCTTTTTGTTCACTTATGAACAGACCCTCTACCGGAATGCTATTTTTATGATTACCGTGGCAGGTTATACATAATGGGCCTGAATTTTCATGATTCCCGTGAGCACTTTGCAGATAATATTTTTGTTCAACAAAGTGACATGTTCCGCATATATAGTGTATTTTTGTAACTTCAGGTGGCATTGCGCCGTGGTTTCCGTGGCAGTCGTAACAGGTTGGAACGAGGTTAGGATCGCCATGTCTTTTCCCATACAATATCTGTCCATGCACACCATCGATGTATTCAGCTACCTGATCAGCGGGGATATTGTATAAAGACATCAATTTTGTATCTGCGTGGCATTTAGAACAGGTTTTTGGGATGTTTTTTCTGTTTGTGGGTGATTGCGGGTCTTTTTTGCGAATGATCAGATGGCTGCCATGACAGGTTGCGCATGTCGGGACATTTTTATCGCTTTTTTTCAGCAACTTCCCATGTTGGCTCGTGAAATACTCATTGGCAATATTTGCATTGAGCCTGTAAACCTTCATCTTTTCAATATCAGAATGGCAATCTGAACATGCTTTCAACGAATCCAGCGGTTCTAATTTACCTTTGAATTGATGTTCTTTGGAATGAGCAGCCTCTTTACTTGTGGCCGTTGGATTCCCCCCATGACAGCTGCTACAACTGAGCGCGGCTACAGCATGTATGCTGTTGCCATATTCTTTTGATACTTTTGGTGTAGTAATCTGGTGGCATTTGAGGCATTCATCCCCTGAAGCGCGGATATTTCCTGAGAAATTTGCCAGAATTAATGAAGAGAATCCGCACAAGAAAAGGACTTTACAGGTTGTCCTGATCATTTGATAAGCTATCTTATTTTTTCTCTGTATTTTCTTCTTTTGTTTTTTCAGAGTCATGTATGCCATGCTTTTCTGAATCTGATTGGATAATGGCATTTCTTGGTACTCCATAGATGTCGAAGTGGACTTTCTTACCAAAGAATGTGAATGTGTTTTCTGAAAGATATCCTACCATACCGAAGAAGAGAGCGATCACCAGCGCTATAATGCCTAAAGTAATACTGACTGGTCTTTGCTTAGGGTGTCTGAAAGGTGATCTGTCTATGAACGGCCATATAAAGAGAAGTATCATTGGAATGAAGGAAACGAATATTCCAAGTAATTTTGGGAAATATTTCAGGAGCTGATAAGTCGGAAGAAAATACCATTCAGGTTTAATCCCCTCCGGGGTACTAAAGTAATCGGCTTTTTCTCCAAGTTCAACAGGAAGCATCAGCACAATCGCAACCATAATTGCAAAGAAAATCGGAAAAATAACAGATTCCTTTGCGAGATGCTCCGGATAAAAACGTATTGCATTGTTGTCGTCTAACTTGGGTTCAGATCCGACAGGTTCAAGCGGAGACAATCCTTGTGTTCTAAGAAGTATTATGTGCATTACTACTAGTCCGACCAGTACCCATGGGAGGACGACAACGTGTACGACGTAAAATCTTGAAAGAGTTTCACCGCTGACGGCCTCCCCGCCTCTCAGAAGAATTTTCAAACCTTCACCAAGGAAAGGAATAGCGCCTGTGATTTCGGTTCCAACCACTGTTGCCCAGTAGGAAAGCTGATTCCAAGGTAAAAGGTATCCTGTGAACCCAAATGTCAGGACAGTACCAAAAAGTAATACTCCAAGCACCCAGGTAAGTTCACGAGGTTTTTTGTAGGCTCCCATTACATATGTCCTGAGCATATGGACTATGAGCGCAACGATCATAATATTTGCGCCCCATGCATGAAGCCCTCGTATGAACCATCCGAAATTTGCTTTGGTTGTTATATACTTTACACTTTCGAATGCGGTCTCAGGAGTTGGTCTATAATAGACCATAAGCAATATTCCAGTAATAATCTGATTGAGGGTCAGAAATATCAGAAGACTGCCGAAGGTATGCCACCATGAGGTGTGTGGGGGAAGAAGCTTCCCTGCCTGTTTTTTTGCGAAAGACTTTACCTGATCCATCGGATACCTTTCTGATAGCCAGGTTGAAATTTTTTGTTTCAAACTCCGCCCCCTGTTTTCACGCGTACTTCACCATCTATTACAAACACCTTATATTCATGTAAGGGTTGTGGAGGAGGCCCACTTATTACCTTGCCTTCTGTGTCAAAGAAACCTGCGTGGCAAGGGCAAAAGATTCTATTTTTTTCCCTATCCCAGTTAACGATACAACCAAGATGTGTGCAAATAGCCGTGAATGAACGATATTTATCCTCTGCAAGCCTTATAACAATAATGGGTTTCCCGCCTGACTGAACCATTTTGTGGGTTCCAACCTGGAACTCATCCACTTTAGAAACCGTAACATAATCGCTGCCGGGACCCTGCTTTCGCACAGGCCACAGATAAGATATTGCAGGAGCAACCATACCTGCAACCCAGGCAAACATTCCTGTCTTTAACATTGTGTCCAGGAAATGTCGTCGGGATATCTCATTCGACTTTGCCTTTTCTTGATGTGCCGGATCATTTTTTTGGACTTCCATAAATTTCTCCTTTAATTCACTGCATATTCTGCAAGTATGGCAGGTCCAGTACTACTTCTATAGTTGTTCTCTTCATTTCTAAACGTTACAGGATTACGCATCTGCAGATCTATTTATGCATAATTCTGTTTCTGGAAATTTGTTTATATTTTATAAAAGATCCCAAACTCATTACTACCAGAAAAGCAGCTATCGGAATTATGATTATCTTTCTTGCATTATCGCTTTCCTCTTTTTCTCTTACACTTTTTGAGATTTTATTCAATGTACTTTTTGCTTGTTCAGACAGTTCGTACAGACGCAAAATATCAAGGGTGTGTTGCAGCGGGGCGAATTGCATAAGATATGTCTTTGCCTCTTCGAGAAGAACCTGTTCTTCATCAACCGGAAATCCTTTTCGCTTCGCATTTTCCAATTGCTCTGAAATTACGTTGAAGTAATTGTTGTTATTCATAGCCAAGTTGATTATGCTGTTTCTGGTTTTGGATGCTTTATCATCTTCCTCATGGCATCTGTTACAGGTATTCTCGAAAATTTGTAGATTTGCTTGGGGTATGCGGTGATTTCCATGACAGGTTACACACCCTTTGAACTCGCCCTGACTTGTTGGTTTAAAATGCGGGCTTATTTCAAAAAACTCCTTCTGCTTTGTGTGACACTTTCCACAAACCTCTTCAATTTGTTTGAAGCCTGGAGGTTTTGCTCCGTGGTTTCCATGGCACGTCGAGCATGTTGGGGCAGAAAGATCTCCTTTTTTTAAGAGAAGGTCTGCATGTATGCTTTGTCTGTATTTTGACTCTGCTTCTGAAGAGAGATCATGTTTGTTCATTTTCTGAAAATCACTGTGACAGCTTCCGCACAAGCTAGGTACATTTGCCGGGAAAACAGGGCTTCCAGGATCTTTAACTGATTTCACATCATGATGCTTATGGCAATCGGTGCAAACCGCAACATCCTCTTTTCCGCTGACTAATGCTTTCCCGTGGCGAGAAGTCAGGTATTGAGTATACTGGTCTGTTGGAAAACCGTAGGGATTCATCTTTTCAACATCTGAGTGGCAAGAAGAGCACATCTTTGGGATTTCGGTACGCTTAATTTTACCGCGATACCCTGTCTGTGGTGATTTTGCCTGTACTTTATCAGACTTGGTTGAGTCTCCACCATGGCAATCTACACACTTTATCTGTGATTTTATATGAATACTTTCGCTTAATGTTTTATTCTGTTGTGAATGACATTGTATGCAGGAAGATTTTTCATCGGTATGTCCGGCAGTGCCATAAATTACCAATCCGTTAAAAAACAGGACTGCCGTCGGTATTATCAGGTATATTACTTTTTGCATTGTCATCTCGATAAAATAACATAGATATAGACAAGAAGGCCTACAGAGATCACGCTAAGAAATCCCATAAGGACCGTCGCTGCTGTGGTTACAGCATAAAAGATCTTGCTTTCAGGCTCCATCTGATCTTCAGAATCAGATGCGCACTCCTGAACTTTCGTTTCTACTTTGGCAATCATAATTCTTATTACACCTCAGTTCCCTTTCTGTGAGATCTTGTTTCCATAAACTGCAGTGGCACTTCCGCGTATCTGGATTGCTTCGGGCGTACTTTCTTTTCAGGTATGACAATTAAGACAACCCCAACGAGCAAAACAGGAAACAAAAATGTCTGCAGCATCATTGTGATGATTCCTACATCAAGATAGCCGAAATTGTACCATCCCAGTCCGATACTAAGCGCAAAAACCCATGTCAATAATCCCATGATCCAGATAACTCCTTTTTTCCAGCCTGACATTTCAACCTCCTTACAAACTATAGTGTAAGAGAGCAAACGATGTGCCATACTGGTGTATGTGGAATAAAACTAACGAAGCTTTTGACTGGTTTGCTACGAAGGCATTATTTTATGTGACGAGGTATTGCAATATGCAATCAATAATGACAGATACCAAATGAACTTTGAGATATTTTACAAGATAATGATTCGTTAAAAATCTGCTATAGCGGATTGTTTTTTTCCTCTTTCCGCCAGAGGGTAGAGGAATCTATTCCCAGGAGCTTAGCAGCGCGTGATTTATTTCCCTGGCAGATGGCAAGAATAAACTGGATATAATCGTTTTCAAGTTGCTTTAGTGTCAGGGGTTTGTCTGGGTATATAGTAAATGGTGTTCCCACGATACTACATCGTATTTTATCCGGTAGCTGAGCGATGGTGATAGGTTGGGCATCGTTCCCAAAAATAACCGCTCTTTCAACTACATTCTTTAACTCCCTGATATTTCCAGACCACGGATACTTTTTAAAGAGCTCCAGGACGTCAGGATCAAAATCCCTGATATTTTTCTTCAGTTCTGTGGCAAAAAGTGTCAGGAAATAATGTGCAAGACCGGGGATATCCTCAATCCTTTCTGAAAGTGAGGGAACACGTAGCTGGACAACTCCAAGGCGAAAATATAGATCCTCTCTTAACTTACCGGTTTTTATCAGTTTCTCTGGCGGCTTTTGCATGGCTGACAGAATCCTGATATTAACACTTTGTTCTTTTTCTGACCCTATGCGCTTGAACTTCTGTTCTTCGACAACCCTGAGAAGTTTCGCTTGGATCTCCGGTTTGAGTTCTGCTATCTCATCAAGAAACAGTGTGCCTTCATTTGCCAGTTCAATAATGCCTCTATGATCTGATATGGCACCGGTAAACGCTCCATGCACATGTCCAAAGATTTCAGATCCGGATAATTCCTCTGAAATTGCAGCGCAATTTATAGCAAGAAAAGGGCGATTCCTTCTCATACTGTTTGCATGAATGTATTTGGCAAGTACTTCTTTTCCAGATCCGCTTTCTCCTGTTATCAGGACAGCCGCATCAGTTCCAGCCACCTTATTTGCCTCGGCGAAGAGATGTTTCATTATAGTCGATTTTCCTATATATAACTTGCCGCCTTGGATAAACTCTACAACCTCTTTTAGGAGTTTATTTTCTTTTGAAAGATAATGATTTTCCAGTGCCCTCGAGATTGCTTTGTTGATTTCCTCGGGTGAGAATGGTTTAATCACGTAATCGTATGCTCCCAATCGTAGTGCCTTGATGGCCGTTTCGATCGACGCGTAGCCGGTTATTATTATAACACGCAGAGATGGATAGGTTGCTTTAATGCGCTCCAGAAGACTTATCCCATCCATATTTGGCAGGCGGATATCGCATAAAACGAGATCATATTCTTTTTTTGAGAGAAGGAGCAGAGCTTCTTCAGCCGAATATGAAATATCAAAACTGATGCCTTCTTCTCCGATTACTCTTGCAATAGATTCACATATTTTCTTTTCATCATCTACGATCAGCACCTCAGCTTTTATTTTTTTTACAGGCATGTTATTATAGTCCTTCTTGGAGTGGCAGGAGTATTCTGACAAGTGTTCCTGGTTTGCGTGATAATTTGGATGCTTCCTCAGGGGTAGATGTTTCATATTCCATTACCCCGCTGTGACCTTCCACGATGTGTTTACAGATCGTCAGTCCCAGCCCGACGCCGCCATCCTTTGTGGTGAAAAACTCTTTAAACAGTTTCTCCCGATTTACCTGCGGGATGCCGCAGCCATAGTCCTGAACCTCTATTATAATCCAATTAGTATCTTCACGTATTCCAACCTGCACCATACCGTTGTTTGTTGTCGCATCGATAGCATTGCTGATAAGGTTCACAAAAAGTTGGGTTATTCTTTCCGGATTGCAAAGACAGCGGACTTCCCCTTCGGGAAAGTTTTTCACAATACTTATATGGCGTGATTCTATCTCGAACCTCATTACATCAAAAGCCTTTCCGATAGCTTGTTTAATATCGCAAAGATACTTTTCTCCTTCGTGAGCGCGCGCAAGTGATCTTAACTCCATAACTATAGCCCTGCATCTCTGCACGCTGTCTGCAATATCCTTGATTGCTTCGAAATGCTTGTCATCGTTTTTTGCGGATTTCAGAAGATAATTGGCGTTCATCAGGACGCTTGTCAGCGGATTGTTTAAATCATGCGCGACTTTAGCCGCTATAAGGCCTAAAGATGCCAGTCTTTCACTTTGTAACAGGTACTTGTCTTTCTGTTGCAGTTCGTCAACTTTCCTTTTGATTTCGTTTTCCAGGGAATGTTGATATCCCAGGAGCTCCTGTTTATGCCTGTTCAGGTCATCCGCCATTTTGTTGAAAGATGTGGCTAGAAGTGTCATTTCAAGCTGTCCTTCGATGTCTGTTCGGTAGTTTAGATCTCCTGAGGCTATTCTCTGAGTACCCTTGACCAGTTTTTTGATTGGACGGGTGATACTTGACGCTATTGGAAAAGACAGTACAGCGGCAACTATTGTAAATGCTATCGTCACAATAAGAATAAATTTTAAGGCATTATTTTCCACATCTCCTGAAATTTTCTCCAACTGCTTGGCTCGTTCCAAAAGTGTGCCTGTCATTTTTCCTGTCATATCTATGACTACTTTTGCGTCATTTTCAATTCGATGTATTAAATTGGATTCGTCAGTAGTATTTGGATTAGAAAAGGCAAAGACAGACTTTCCGTTTTCTTTTATTCTGGACAAGTGATCCTGCACCTTTTCGATCATTTGTTTTGGTTGTTCCACCAGACCGTGGCATGAACTGCTGGCGCAAGAATTTAGTTCTCCTTCTACCTTGGTGATTGCCTCTTTGAACCTTTCGTGACTGGTAGCTGTATTACCTGTAACGTAATCGCTAATGGGATCCAGAATCTGAGTAAGGGCTATATTTAACTCTCTGGTTTTCTCCATAGACACGATAATTTGTTTTAGTTGCAGGTTTGATTTTGTTGATGCACTTAGGGAATAGGAACTTACAAGACTTAGAAAAAGTGCCTCGCTAATGGCGAGACCCAGTACAAAAAGGATTATATGTACTTTTAAGGACATTATTCATTATTTAGTGGTCTAGTTCAGATAGCCCTTCCGGCATGTATTCCTTAACTCTTTCAGTCACATGCGGTATTGCTAATTCCCTGCCTTCTTTAACCTCCCAAACTGAAACGATCGGGAAGAACTTTGCAAATAAGATGTAAAGAAATATAAAAGCGGCGATGCATCCGGCAGTGATTGACCATTCTATCCAGGTAGGATAATAGAATCCTTCAGGCCAAGGCAGTCTGGTTCGGGTTAATGTGGGAACAATAATAAGAAAACGTTCAAGCCACATCCCAACCAGTATCAAAACAGATGCCGTAACACAGCCGGCGACGCTGCGGCCTTTAGGGAATGCCAGAATAATGGCCGGTACGATAAATCCGAATATTATCATCCCCCAAAACAGAATAAAATATTCTCCGGAAACCTTTTGCATGACTACTGACATTATAGAGGGTTCATTTCCTGTTATTTCAACAAGATATATATTGAACGTAAAATATATCATAATGCAATTCATCGCCAGCAATAGCAATCCGAGATTATTAAAATGAATATTCTTAAGAACTCCCTGCAGTCCCAAAGATCTCCGTATTACCGCCATTGCTATCATCAATCCCGCAATACCTGAAAAAATAGCGCCAACAACAAAGTAAGGACCGAATACTGTACTGTGCCAGGCGGGTTGAAGTGTCGTGGCAAATATGTAAGAGACAACTGTATGTACTGATATAGCGATAGGAATAATTAACACCGCCATGATTCCTATCATAGATTCCAAGTGTTTTTTTTGCTTTTCAGTTCCGCGATATCCTAACGCCAGTATTTTGTACAACCAGGTATGGCCAATTCCTTTATCACGCAATATGGCCAGATCCGGAATTAAAGGAAGGTAAAGGTATATGATGCTGCCGGTCAGATAAACGCTGATGCAGCATACATCCCAGAGAATAGGAGACTGTAGCCTTCCATGTTTTAAAACATTCATGACTCTGTCAGGACGGCCAAGATCAATAATTACGCTTGCAGCGCCGAACATTAGCGCCAACACAGTGATGACTTCCGCGCACCTCGTAATTGGTCTTCTCCATTCCGCCTGTGTTACCCGCAAAATTGCCGAGATCAGAGTTCCGGCATGGCTTATTCCTATGAAAAAGACAAAATTAGCCATGTAGATGCCCCAGTAAAGAGGCCTGTTCATGCCGGTTATACCAAGCCCGTAATTAATTTGTAAGATATATGCATAAACTCCCCATCCTACTATGCCAAGTAAAATTATGGAGGCGAGGTAGAATTTCCATCCGCTTCTGCGAATGGGAGTGTAAACTCGCTCACTCATTGTGTCAGCTACTCTTTCCATTTAGCGCTCCTGAGATAAGTAACTTTCGGATTTGTTCCCAACTCCTCTTGCAGGTGAAATGCCCTTGGGCTTTTTTTGAGCCTCGAAACTTCAGAGTTAGGATTATTTAAATCTCCGAAGGTTATTGCCTTTGCCGGACAGGCCTGCGCGCATGCAGGCAGATACCTAAAATTTTCATCAGTTAATGCCTGCCCCTCAATTTTAGCCTGTTCACGGATCTTTCTGATTCTGTGGTGACAAAATGTACACTTTTCGACGACCCCCTTTGGTCTGGTAGCTACATCAGGATTTAACTGGTTCTTGTATTCTTCAGACCATTGTGGAGCTTCCCAGTTAAAATAGCGCCTGGTATATGGACATGCTGTTGTGCAATAACGGCATCCTATACATCTTGCCCATATTTGCGCTACAATTCCTTCTTCACTTATATATGTTGCGCCAACCGGACACACCTTCACACAGGGTGCATTTTCACAGTGGTTGCAAGGAGTCGGCATTCCCCTCATTTTTATATCCGGGTACTCCCCCTCCTGTTCTACCAATATGTCCATCCAGAAAATCATCCTTGCTTTATCCGCCTGATCAGCCCCTGCAATCGGGACATTATTTTCCGCCCTGCACGACACAACGCACCCTCCACAAGTAGTACACTTGTCAAGATCAATTACCATCCCCCATTTGGGAAGTT
Source organism: Planctomycetota bacterium (assembly GCA_016206485.1). Lineage (GTDB taxonomy): Bacteria > Planctomycetota > MHYJ01 > JACQRL01 > SBBU01 > JACQRL01. Next base: position 16,328 of record JACQRL010000429.1, read on the forward strand.
GGACCTTCCCGGTTGAATGTTGATTGAGTAAGTCTTTTACAAACAGTTTTGGAATATATAAAAAAGCAAAAACCCCGCTCATAGCGCCTGCAAGATATTGTAGGATAGTGCGTCTTGCTGGCCCCTCAGTTACGATGGAATCAGATGATTGAAACCTTTCTTCTCTTTCTTTCGGTTCAAACAACCGTATAAAACTAGCCAGTAATTTTTTCATCTGGAGTCTTTCCCATTTTTAATCTTCTCAATTCTTACTTTTGTTCCGCACAATGGGATGATTCTGCCAGGAGATTCAGTGTTCACTACAAGGATTTCTTTTGGATTCTTTCCTATCCCCTTGGCAAATCTTCCCATCTGGGTATGTCCATGTCCCAATGACATTAAAACCACATTAGGTGGAATACCCGCAAACAATTTCACTCTGACTTGGATGTGTCCTGCAGAAGATTCTACTCGCACGCTTTCATTATCATGTATCCCTTTCTTATGTGCTGTTTCCGGGTTTATCTCCAGGTAGGAGTCCCAGAAAGTTTTTCTCAGGACATTACCAAGTTCCTGGAGCCAGGGAAGATTTGCTCCGCTTCCTTCTGCGTAAGTGATAGGCTTATGCAGTAAAAAATAAAATGGATATTGGGATGAATCCCCATGCCATTTTGGTTCAAGCGTGTCAGAAAACTGCTCCGCAGTATTCTGCGAATAGAATTCAAATTTACCGGATGAAGTTTTGAAAATATCAGCCCATTGTTCAAACTTGTATTCTGATGATTCCCAATAACCATTTTTAAAAAGCGAGCTCAGGAACTCCTCTTCATCTTCTTTTACTATCGAACCGGATTTTGTTTTGTAGATACCGCTAATACGATAAAGTAAAGCCTCTTTGAAATCATTCCAAGGGAAAGCGGTCTGTATGGTATCACCTAATGATTTTGCCAGTTCAATAATTACATCTCCGGTGTGCTTTGTATTGTATAACGGTGTGACTACCGGTTGCCTTATACCAAACAGCGGATGCCCGACTGATGGTGCTGGAATAACATCTTCCCATCTTTCCAGATATGTGTGATCAGGAAGTATGATATCAGACTGGAATGAGCTCTCATCCATAAATGGTGAGAAGCTCACAATTAAAGGTATTTTTTCAAATGCGCGATGAAAACGGCCCGGATTGATCCTCGCATACAGAGGATTAGAATAGTATAGCAGTAGCGCATCAAGAGGATATGGTTTTCCTTTAATGATATTTTCAGGTAGCAACTCTACATTATTTGTTATTTGTTCACTAGTAGTCTTTTGGGCAAACTCATCTAATGCCGGTTCTAGCCATGGTAATAATGGGGGATCGCGCTGTATGAGCAGTCCACCGGGTCTGTCTATACTTCCCAGTAGCGCATTAAGAATGATAGCAGAGCGTGCTATTTCAAGACCGTTGGATGTTAAAGTGGAATTAGTATCGACAATTGCTATCGCCGGGCGATAATTAGCCATCTCATGGGCGATCCTGACAATATCTTTGGGAGGAACTCCTGTAGTAGCTTCAACATTTTCAGGAGTATATTTTTTAATTCTTTCGGATAACTTGTCAAAAGCGTATGTGGAAGACTCGATGAATTTTTTATCATATAGTTCTTCTTTTATCAGCACATATGCTATTCCCAAAGCGAGCGCATCATAAGTTCCTGGCTTTACTGGTATCCACTCATCTGATTGAATAGCAGTTAGCGAATATGTCGCCCCTGCATGTACTATTTTTGCGCGTCTTCCAGGTTGCCCGCGCTTCGCCATTGAAATAGTGCGAATGAAGTGAATTCCATGACATGTTGAGTCAAAAAGTCCCGCGCCCAAACTCAGGATGTAGGAGGCATTGGCGGAATCGTAGGCCGGGAGATCATTAATTCCCATTGCCGAAAACATTGCCTGTTTTATCGAGCCTTCACTTGTCAAAGTGGTATCAAGAAAATTTGGAGTCCCAAAGGTTTGACAAAATCGCCTCCACAACTCTACTATAGATCCTTTTGAATGCCCGCACATCACGGCAAGTTGGTGAGCTTTATTATTATCTCTGAGTTTTTTCAAAACTTTTGAAATCTCGCTTATACCTTCATCCCAAGATATCTCCTGCCACTTACCGGAGCCCCTGGGGCCGCTTCGTTTGAGAGGATTACGGATACGGTCAGGATCATATAAAACCTGGAGTCCGGATTGACCTTTTGGGCCCAATCCTCCCTTGTTTAACGAACACTCATTATTTCCTTCTATTTTTACTGCCCTGCCTTCAACAGTCCTGACCTTTATTCCACAACCGGCAGGACACATTGCGCAACTGCTTGCTACCCACTTCTCATATCCTTTGTATAAACCCTTGTCACCGGAAACAGGAGGTTTTTTTATTGAATAGGGATCCCCGCTTTCTCCGCAACTTGTCAATGACAATCCGCATGCAGTCGCGCCGGCTGCCTTTAAAAAATCACGTCTTGTTAATTTATTGTCTTTCATTTATGACACCTCAAACAATCGTTGCTGACATTATATTGCTTGTGACATTCCATACATTTGTCCATGCTTAAATGTCCAATTTGTGATGAAGTTACGGGATTTGTCCTTCCCTTCATGTCTCCATGACATTCACTGCAATCCATTTTCGCCATCACGATGTGCACTCTATGCGAGAAATATACGTGCCCCGGAAGTCGATTTACCTGGATCCAAGGGATCTCCTCTCCTCGCTGTGCGTATTCCCTGATCTTTGGCTCATCTTTATTAGATCCTTGCGGGTCAGAATGGCATAAAAGGCATTGTTTAAGGTTGGGAATAGTGGCATGTATTCCTTTTTCCACCTGTTTGTGGCAATCTACGCAATTCATCCCTTCTTCAATATGCCGTTTGTGATTAAATTGTATTGGTTGGGTTGTAGAATCTTTGCTGCCTATCAGACTAACAGCGCAGATAACGCCTCCTGCAACGATCACAAACAGGATAAAATACCAAGATCTCATCTCTCTATTTCCTTTGTACCTGCCGGATCTGTTAAATTGGTTCTCATATGAAGATGGTAGATACAAAAAATATACCATTGCTCACAGCAGAACGTTATTTGTTTGCAAGTTGCAATGCAACTGCATTCAAGGTATTTTCATATCTTAAAAAAGTGGGGAATATAACATAGTAAGTGTGGGTCTTAAAGAACAGTACTTAGAACCTTGTCGTTATATTATCTTAGCTTTTTGGTGGAGGGAAGATCGAGTATTTTTTCATAAGTCTTTGTAGTGTTGTTCTGTGTATGCACAATGCGGCTGCTGTGTGAGTGACATTCCAGTCATATTTACAGAGTGTTTCAGTTAAGTAGTTACGTTCGATCCCTGCAATCACATTACTTCGTGATTGAGATTTTCTTTTTGTGTTAAGGAACTTTCCAAGGATGCCCGTTTCTGAAATATTGGTCTCTGTAATCAGGTTCCCGTTGGTACTCTCGAAAACCTTTTTTATAACCTTCTGAAATTCGGTTATATTTCCCGGCCAGGAGTATTCGATTAACATCTCCATTGCAGTATCCGTAAATCCAACGACCTTACGATTATTCTCTAAACATAATGTGTCAAGAAACGAGGTGGCAAGTTGCGGTATATCTTCATTTCGCTCACGCAAAGGGGGAACACGTATTTCAATCGTCGATAGCTGATAGTAGAGATTGTCTTTGAAATGCCCTCGTTTTATCTCTTCTCTAAGGTTCTTACGGGTTGATGCGATTACTCGGACGTTAATTGGATTTGCATGCATCCCTCCAATTCTGTGGCACACATTATTCTCTAGGCTGTAAAGCAGTCTTGCTTGCGTTGAGAAGGGGACATCGCTTACTTCGTCCATCAGAAGTATTCCCATGTCGGCCTGTTCCATGAGCCCTGTTTTTGTGATGAGAGCATTTGTATCATCTCCTCCTTCATATCCAAATAATTCAGGCTCAAAGAGCGCAGAAGGCAGCGCAGTGCAATCAGCGATAATAAATTTCTCATCCGCGCGTTTTGACAGTTTGTGTATAGCTTTTGCTGCAAGTTTTTTGCCAGTGCCGGTTTCTCCTGTTATTAACACATGCCCTTCCAGATGTGCAGCTCTCCGAATGTCAGCCAATAGAAGTCGTAATGATTTTGATGTTCCAATAATTTCAGGGAAAGTTGACAGGTAGCTGTTGCAGCGAAATATTTCGGCGTGATCCTTTGCCCGGGCTGCTTCAAGAACTTGCCTCACGACTTTAATAAGTTGATCACTGGTAAATGGTTTGAGAAGATACTCCACGACTCCATTTTTAAATGCTTCTACTGCAGATTCAACGGTTGGATAAGCTGTGATTATTATTATTGGTATTTCAGGTGCGATCTTTTTTGCTGTTTCAACTACTTGTAATCCTCCACCATCCGGCATCCGCAAATCTGTAATTATGAGACTTACAAATTCCTGCTGCAAAATCTTTTCAACCATTGCAGGAGAAGAAGCTTCTAGTGTGGTATATCCGTTGATTTTTAGGGCATAGGAACAACTTTCCCTCATATCTGTGTCATCTTCGACTATAAAAACTTGTTCTTGTCCGCTCATGAACTCTTCATTTCAGTAACTTGAATTGGGATGTTGATCGTAACAGTAGTCCCAATGTTTGGTTTACTTTCTATCGTGATATGTCCGCCATGTTTGTTTATTATTGAGTCAGAAATTGCGAGACCCAACCCTGTCCCAGTGCCTGCTTTCTTTGTTGTAAAAAATGGTTCTTTTGCATGTTTTGCGACTTCTTCACTCATACCAAGCCCATCATCCTGAATTTGCACAGATAAAAGACCTTGATCTGATACAAAAGCACGAATTACAATATTCCCTCCCTTCTTACTGGCGTCTATAGCGTTAGTTAACAAATTAAAAATAACCTGCTGAATTCCTTGTACTTCACCATATATTGGAGGGAGATTATGCGTATTTTTGATATTATTTTCGATTGTACAACCTGAAAGTTGAATACGGTCAGAGAGAAGATCTATTGTTTCATCAACGATAAAATTAAGATCAATTAATTCATATTGTTGAGAAACAGATGTGTGTGAAGAATAACATGCAAATTGAAGCAACTTACTCACTGCTAAGATTGCTCTTCTTGACGCCTTATTCAATCTATCTATTTCTTTTGCTGTATCTGGATTTAATTCACCAGATTTAAGTCTTTTCAGCAGGAAATCACTATTCATTGCTATAATACCCAGAGGGTTGTTGATCTCATGCGATATGATTGCGCTGATTTCACCAAGGTATGCCATTTTTTTGGTAGAATTGAGTTGCTTGGTCCGCTCTGCAAGTTGAGTCGCTACTTCCTGAAACCTGCTAGTAATTGTCATCGCTTCCTTTGTAATGTTATTCTGCCTGTTGTTCAAAAATGACTCAGTGGGAAGCGTATTTCTACTGATCATTTCGGCTAACAATTCAATTGGGCGACTAATATATATAGCGAATACAAATATAAAAATAAGCCCCACTATATTTATGCACACTACATAGAATATTATCTGATTTATTGTCCTTGATACCGGATATAAACTTAGACCAAGTCGTGAAGTAATTCCGGATCTCGTTATCTGATAATCATAAATGAAATCTTTGTCAGTCGTTTTTATCTTTTGCATGAAAATATCCCCAGTTAATAGTTTATTCGGCTGCTTACTTGACAGGTCAGAAGGGATTCCTTCTTTAAAAGTACTCCAAATAGTGTCCCCGAATTTATTGGAAATTATTATATAGCGGACCTCAGGAAAAGAGCTTTGTCGTTGTTTGAAGTGACCATCTATTGAAGCTATATCATCATAGTATGCCAGTGGAATAAACTCTGTAGACAGTAATTGGATCATCTGAGTCCCTCTATCCTTGTAGGTTTTGTAAAGTATTCCGGATAAAAGGTAGTTTAATGATGTGATAATAACAATGCTTAGCAACACAAACAGGCCAGTGAAATAAACCAGGATTTTAGTTCTGAGATTTGTTGTAGAGCTTTTCACTTCTTTTCCTTGGTCAAGAAGTAATTACTTGTGGTTTTGTAGATGCGTGTGGCTTCATCATAAAGGTTGGAAGTAGGTAGATCGAATTGCTTTATTCCTGCTTTTTTCATTGTTTCAATGCCTTCCACAGAATTTTTCATCTCAATAAGTATTTTTGTAAGAGAATCCTTTAGTTTTGTATCAATTGTGTGTGGCACAACGACAGGGTTGAATCCAAGTGCAGGAGATCTGTGAATAATGTTAATTTTGTCTTCCAGTGATTTATTTGAGCGAATCGCAAGGTCAAGAGCGTGGTTATGAACTGCTGCTCCATCTGAGGATCCGCTAATTACTGCGTTTATACTATTGGTATGTGAATAGGTAAATGTAATTTGTGAAAAAAAAGAGTCAGGGTTCAACTTCGAATCCAGTAACAGAAAAATGGGGTAGTAATAACCGCTTAGTGAGTTAAGATCGGTGTATGCAAAAGATTTTCCCTGTAGATCTTGAATAGACTTGATTCCGCTTTTTGCAGAGACAATAATCAGGGATTGATAGACTGGTTTTTCAGTATAAATGGAGACAGCAATAACATCAATATCAACCCCACATTCCTTTGCACTGAGATAGGTTCCAGTACATACAAATGCTGCATGCGCCCTGCGCTGACGGAGTAATTCGTTTATTTCACTGTATGTCTTACGCTGCAATAGGCGCACTGGACGATTGAGATGTTCGCTTATATAGTTTGCGATAGCTTCAAAGCTTTCGATTGTTTTATTTGGTGACAAAATTGGCGCAATAGCTATTTGAATATACTCTTGTTGATCCTGAGTCTGCAAAAGTTTATCTGAATTTAGATCTACATATAAAAAATCATCGGTTGAATTGAAGATCAAAACACAAACTATTACAATGCTAATTCCTATTGAGATAAAAACTAATTTTCTCACGTTAAATTTTCATTTTTCAATGTATGTTACAGCATAACCGTCCTCAATACTAGAAGAATCATCATTATATCCAGACTTCCCTTTTGAGTGACGTTTCGCGATTTTCTCCATAGATTTCACGGATTAAGGAATTTTATGCCGCAGATAATGTCGTTTTCAATATTATGCTTATTTGGAAACGGAAATATCAAAGATCAGAAGACAAAAATCAAGCTCAAACTAGCTATGCGCATGTTCTCGTTTCAAATTTGTAATGTTCGGCATTTGTGATTTAGCTGATATTTGTCCTCATGTCATTTCTATTTTCATTCGGTGAATTTCAATTGGAATTATAGTGTAGTCAGGGATTTACATTAATTTCACGAAAGAGCGCATAATTTGAAATGATTTAATTGTGCAATAAAGCGATTGTAATTTACTAAACTGCTGTATTATTGCAGCAGCATGCTAAGTTGCTTGTGCATTTTCTCTTATTGGTGTAGGTGAAATTTCAACTCTGTTTTTTTTGATCCAAAATTATATTCTCAATTTGGTGTTTTGTAACTGTGTTGTGTTATGAATGTGGTACGCAAATTGCCCAAACAGCATTGGATGAGATTATGACAGTGATGTGATGGCAAAAACACATCACTGTGTTTCGGCAAAAAAATAATTTCTAAGGAGGTTGCTGTATGGGCAGGAAATCTACAGTCTGGTTCTTCATGAGTTTACTCCCAATTTTAGTTTGTTTGGGTATTGCAATCGCATTTGTTTCCTGCAATACTCCAACTGATAAGGAAGGAGCTTACTCTGTTTTAGGACTGATCCCCGGCGCGGAAAATGTAGGCAGTAGCAAATGCGCTAATTGTCATGAAAAACAATTTTCTGAGCATAAGTACACCCTGCATGGAAGGATTTTTGAAACATCAAAAAGCCCGGTTGCAGCGGAAGGTTGCGAGTCATGTCATGGTCCAGGAAGTTTGCACGTAATGTCTGAAGGAGATAAAACAAAGATATTAAAAGGTGATTGGAGAGCTTGCTATCAGTGTCATTCTGATAAAAAAGCGGAATTTTCACTCCAGTACCACCATCCTGTTCCTGAGGGAAGAGTAGGATGTAATTCTTGTCACGGTAGTTTACATTCTCCTGCTGAAGTCACCAGAGAGAACACAAAGGATAATAACACTTGTTTCAATTGTCATAAGGAAATGCGAGGTCCATGGGTTTTTGAACATGAAGCTGTACAGGAAGGTTGTAGCAACTGTCATAAAGTGCATGGTTCCATCAATAAGAAGTTGTTGACTGAACGTGACTTTACACTTTGTCTCAAATGTCATTATCAGTCTAAATATGCTGCTGAAGGTCATTACTCTCACAGAAGGGCTATGAACGTCACAGTCTTGGGGGCAAAATATTCTCAGTGCCAAGGCTGTCACAAGGCGATCCATGGCTCAAACTTCAGCAAAGAGTTCAGGACGGAATAACAAATGTCATCGGACAGTTTAAGGAGGTTCAAAATGAAATTTGAGAAAGTACTTGTTGTACTGTTAGCTTTATTTGTTGTCTCTGGTAAACTGATTGCAAGCGAAGAAAAAAAAGAAGCCAAATCTCCTGAACAAAAGAAACCAGAAGAGTCGAAAAAATATACTACAACATTTGAATTCAAAGAGCAGTTTACAGGTGTTTCAGGTGATGATGATAAATTTCGGGAACTTGTTCAGATAAAAGACGGGTTTTTAGGAGGCATTAGCAGGTTCTCAATGGAAAAGGATCTTGATAACGATATGAAATTATCAATTAATGGGCGTGCGCTAGATGACAGCGATGTCGCGTTAAATCTGAAGGTGACCAAGGAAAATCTTGGGTCGGTAATGTTTAAAACAGATACGTTCAGGAGATATCACGACAGCACAGTGATCTGGTACCCATATGCACCTTATAAGTACGAATTAAACTCTGATGATTACAATTCGGACTACGGATTATTTTATGATAGGAGTCTGTTTGGTTTCGAAACAAGCCTTGAACTGCCGGATCTCCCAAAATTCGTTTTTGGTTTTGAGAAAGGAGGGAAGAAAGGCAATGGGACATATGCGGTAGGTGGAGAGGTGCTCGATGCGCCGGCAAACAACTGGCATGCCATGATTCAACCGCTTTTTTATGAGGTTAACTATGATTCCTACAAATACTACTTTGGTATAAGTAAAACAGTGGGCGGTTTCGATGTCAACCTGAGACAGACATGGGAAAATTTCGAGGGGAACAGACAACACTTTGAAACAGGTATTAAGTCGACAGGAGCCACTTTTTATAAAAGAGAATTTGTAGCGCTATATGATAACAATATCGCCACGACATCGCTTGATGTCACTAGAAAAATGACAGATGACATCAGACTTTATTTCAATTTTGCGTACACTACTGCAGAGAACCGCAATAGCTATGATATTAATGCGAATAATGGAACGTCAGGCACTATAGCATTTGGTGAGCACAATCTCACATACAATGACAATGAGCACAGCGGTGATTCCAGTAATTATGTATTTGAGGTCAGGCCGACTTGGTTTATCAATGAACAACTGTCTGCTTATTTTAGACTGAAGTACAAGAATGGAAAGTCTGACAGTAATTCAACGAGAAAAGAAGAGGGCAGGGATGATACAGCATCTGATAACAATCCTGCTACTTCAGAAGAGGTTTGGGTATTTAATTCTGACAGTAAAGAGAGGACATTGAGGGAATCAATAGGGATTACCTCGACCCATCTTCCAAAAACAAGAGTAAATCTCGATGTCGACCTGGAACAATCAGAGGTTGACTATGACCAACTTGCAGAAGTGACGGTAAATGCAAGCGCTGCCGGTGAATCAAGTACTGGGAAGGGCAACTGGCAGTGGGATGCGACAAATAAAAAGGATAAGATTTATACAACCATTGGCGTAAGATCAAATATTATTGATCAGGTAACCGGTAATTTAAAGTACAGGCGTCTGATGAATAAATCTGACCTGAGTGAGGATATTGATACAGCGACACTTAAAACAGGAGATCAGGAATACACTGCTCCTGCCGGGTATGAGTATCTATATTTTCCGGGGTTCATCGAGAAATTCACAAGGCCTACGGATGATTTTAGATTATCGCTGAATGTAAAGGCATGCAATTATGCCGTGGTAAGACCACAATATGGATATCTAAAAACAAAATTCAAAGTTGAAGGCCAACAGGATGACATCGGGAAGATCGCTGATTACACAAGTAATTCATTTGGTTTAGGGCTTGATTTAACACTGGTAGAGCAGGTTTTTTTGAGTCTTAATTACACAAATACTGACAATGAAACTGATACGCTTGCTGATGGGGCAACAAATTCGGCAGGAAAAAACCCTTACACAGGCGCAAAATCAACTACTACATATTCAGGCGCAATTGAGGATTTTGATGGTTCATATCAGGTTGTTGATATCTACACTTCATATGCATTGCGTGAATCTATCCTGTTGAGACTCAATGGTAATTATGCGACAGGAGAAGGAAATTTCGACACGACTTTTTGGTCATTAGGCGCTGGTGTTGATCACAAGATAAGTGATACTTGGACATTATCATCATCTTTGACTAGGTATGTTTACGATGAAGATGATAATGCGAATATCAATAACTTTATCGCTAATACGATACTCGTGGGATTAGTGGGCAGATTCTAACTAAATATAGAAGTGTGGTAAGAAGGCGGCAAATTTAGAAATCTCATACAGCCTCCTTAAGCAAGAGGTCGTAAACCCTAGGTGTCAGCACCTAGGGTTTTTGTCAAAAATCAAGATTTTGAGGTTGTTTTAACCCGCTTTAAACTAGTAAACAGATGATAAAATATATAAACAAGCAGAGAGTTTTTTGTGTAAATACCCACAGTTTATAGAACTAGTAATTCCGCAATATCTATAAATACCTGTTTTTGCTGGATAAACCGCTATAGAAAATTTGTACTATCCATATGTGAAATTTGCCCAAAGGTAGTGTGCGAAATCGCAACGCATATACTCATTGGTGTATATATCATACAATATTTGGTTAATTCGATGCTATATTGCTGCAGTGGTATGAAGTTTGCTCCCATACTGAGTAGTGGTGTATACAGATGAGATTTGTGAAAAAGGTAGAGAGATAACTATTTAATTAAAATTGCGATGCCTGTTTAAAACAGGCAAGGGGGCGTGATGAGAAAGCGTTTCGGTTTGATACTCTTTGTAGCGGTAGTCCCGGCTTTTTTAGCTTTGTGGGCATGTTCTCAAAAACCGATCAGAACCAGAATTGCTCTTCCTGATGCGACTAACATTGGTTCGAATAAATGTATCAAGTGTCATCAGGATCAAGCCAATGCTATTGAGAAAACACGTCATTGGGCAAAAGAGGATCCTAGAACTCCCAATGCTACAAATGGATGTGAGTCTTGTCATGGACCTGGTAGCGTTCATGCGCAGAACCGATTGGATCAGAAAAATGATGTTGATAATATAAGATTTGGCGATAAGTCACCGTTCCCTGCAGTGCAGCAAAGCGAACAATGTTTAAAGTGTCATACGGGACAAAAATCGAACTGGCATGTAACCAAACATATTCAGAATGATGTTTCCTGCGCAAATTGCCATAAGATACATGGACAAGGTGAGAAACAGCTGAAAAATTCTAATCAGCTGGAACTTTGTGGAAGCTGTCACAAAGATAAGAGGTTAGCGATGGAAAAAACCTCACATCATCCTGTAAGAGAAGGAAAGATGGGCTGCACAAGTTGCCATGACCCGCATGGTACCGGATCAAGCCCCTCTATAAAAGCGTCTTCAACCAATGACTTGTGTTATAAGTGTCACACAGAAAAGAGAGGACCACAGTTGTTTCCGCATCCTCCTGTAGCTGAAGACTGCGCTCTCTGCCATAATCCACACGGCAGTATATATAACAAACTTTTAAAGGTTGAACCTCCATATTTGTGTCAAAGGTGTCATTCAAACAGCAGACACCCTGGAACTCTCTATTCTGCGAAGGACACATTTACAGGTACAACTCCATCCAATAGAATGTTCGCCGGCGCATGTCTGCATTGCCATCAAAGAATTCATGGCAGCAATCATCCGTCCGGTAAGATGTATATGAGGTAATCGAATAATGATTATAAAAATTAGTCTAAGGAGGTCGTGATGAAATCAAAAAAGCGGCTTACATCTTATGGTCTCTCCGTTCCATTGTTTTTTGTAATAACTGCGTTTACTCCTCTTTATTCAAGTGATGAAGCGGATAAATCTTCAAAAAATAATCAGGTATCTGGAAGCAAATCTGAGGTTTCCAGTAAAGATGATGTAAAAGCAGCGGAAATTTCTAGTGTGAAAAAACTGCCAAAATATTTGGAGTATAAAGATATTCCTGAGTCAGTGCTCGCGCAAATGTCGCAGATTTGGCGCGATGTCTACTCTGACAATACAAATTTTTCTATCTTCACGACAAAAGATATTGCGCTAAGTGATAAGGTATTCGATTCCAAGTGGGAAATGTATGGATCATCCTTTCAGGAAGACTCAGGCTCAAAAGACGAAAATGATATTTCTGTCAAGCTTGATATGAGCTTGTTGGAAATGTCCGGAGAGAATGAGGCGTCAAAGTATCTTGAATACAGGGATGTCCCGGAGGCATTACTTATCCAGAGGCTGGAGATTTCGAAAAAAAGGAATCCCAATGACAAAAGCTATTTTAAGTTTGTAGCTAAAGATGCCACACAAGATGACCAGAAGTTCGACTTTGTGTGGGGAATGTACGGAATTTACGATTTTACATTTTCTTGGGAGAGAATACCTCACAGGTTTGGTTTCAATGGCAGCACGTTATATTCCGGCTTAGGTGGAAATAATCTGACTCTTTCTAATTCGATACAATCTGCGCTTCAAAGCTCCACATCAACAACAACTGTCGCAACAAATTTCAAAAATTACGTTAATGAAGGATCCTTTGATCTTAGCGGTATTAATGATGTTATGCTGCTCAGAGATCGATTTTCAATGGGATTAAACTTCTATGGGATGGAACCATGGAAAGTATTTGTGGGAGTTGATTATGAGGATCGAAGCGGAACGCGCCCCATGTATGGTAACTGGGGATTTAGTAATTCGGTTCAGCTACTAGAACCAATAGATTATTCAACTTGGGATTTCAACCTTGCGGGAAGCTATGCAAAAGATCCTTTTGATTTCAGTGCAAGCTATACCATGAGTTCATTTGTAAATGCAAACCATTCATTAACATATGATAATCCGTTCAGAAATGTAGACAGTACGTCAGCAACCGCATATTCTGCAAACTACGCATCCGGCTCAAGTAAGGGAAGACATGCCCTTGACTCCAATAACAGCATGCAGCAGTTTTCGTTAAAAGGCGGTTACAAAATAGATGATGTAACAAGGCTTACGGGAGAGACAACATGGTCCTGGAGATTTTCTGATATTGAGCTCTTACCTTATACAATCAACAGTGCGATCAAAACCACATCAACTCCGGCAGCACCGTTTAATGCATCAGATAAAGCAAATCTACCACAAAGCAGCTTTGATGGTGAGGTGTTAACCTCGCTTTATCAGGCCAATGTAACGAGGCAGTTTAGCGATGACCTCGATGCCAAACTATCTGTGCGTTATTACAACTTAGACGATAAAAGCGATGATTTTGAGACAAATGGTTTTGTCCGCGCTGATGGTCTCTGGGATACCAATACAGCAGAGCATGAGCATTTGGATTATACAAAACAGAACTACGGCCTGACCGGTACATATAAAATCAGGCCGATTAATTCAAGGCTTATGCCGACCTATCAGTATGAAAAAATACATCGTAAAGAAAGGCAGGTAAAAAATACTACAGAGAATACAGTTGGACTTGGGCTTAAAACCGATTGGAATGATCAGGTAGCTACCGAAGCGGGATATAGTCTTGGAAAAAGAAATGGTGGTTCGTATGAAGTCCCCACAACAGCAGATCTGACGTTTTTAAGGATGTATGACCAGTCAGACAGGGATACAAAAATGTGGAATTTAGGGGTTTCATATACACCGCTCGAATGGTTGGACACTTCAATTTCTTATACAAATATTGATGAGGACTTCGATACGAATTTCGGATTGAAAAGTCTGAAGTCACACGAATGGATAACTGATCTGATGGTGAAACCAGTTCAAGATCTATCAGTCACGCTTTTTTATGGGCTGAACAACTTTAATTCAGAGCAACAAGGGCGTCAATGGACCCCCAATCTGATTGGTGACCCAAGCGTTGCGGCATATTCTGCGGAAGACACCCCAAGTAACTGGACAGTAGATTTTGATGAAAATGTATATACTCTTGGTCTAAGACCGGTTTGGTATATAAAACCTAACAGCACAAAACTTACATTGAATTATCTTTATATTTGGAATAGGGCTTCAATTGATATTGACAGCGCTGTGGGAACGGCTGCAAATGATAATAATGCCTTTGTGCCGGGAGATCTTGGTGATGGTGATGTAGCAAGACGCCAGAGCATTGATTTACGTCTTGATTATGTGCTAAACCCGGCGTCAAAATTATACATTGGATTTAGTCATGAGACATTTGTAAGAACAAGCTACAAATATGAAGGCATAACTGATGTGCCTGTATCGCCGGCAGGGGTGTATGCTGGTGCATACGAGATGGGCATTACTTATGAAGACGCAAGGGTTAACCTTATTTACTTGGGCTATGCCCTTGAATTTTAAAAAGAAGTAGCAAAAAATCTCATACAGCCTCCTTAAGCAAGAGGTCGTAAACCCTAGGTGTCAGCACCTAGGGTTTTTGACGGGAGTAAATACTGCGTGAAAATAAATGGTCACTTATGAATGAGATGCGCGTTCTTACGCGCCTTATATCTATATCACTAAAATAATATAACTGGGAGTGTGTTACATAAAGCTTGTTCACGTCTGAACGGTATATATTTTGCGATAAATAGAACCTGTGGGCTTGTAATTGTTAAGGAGGCGTTAGTATGTTTAATAAGCTGGCTCGGTTTTTTTTATTGTTCTGTTTTTTAGCCACATCGGTAAGTTATAGGGCAACATTTGCGCTCAACGCCGGTGGAACCGGTGATATTTCCGGAGTTGTTAAGTATGATCAGATAAGTTCATTTCCAACCGTCGTATGTGTTGATGGAATAAAGGGAGAAAATCGGGTCCTGATAGAAAGCATTAAAGATAAAAAAGTCGCGGCTGTTTTGTCCGCGCTTAAAACATCATATTGCGCAGTCACAGATAAAGATGGAAAGTTCAGGATCTCCGATGTACCGGCAGGTCAAATCATTTTGAAAGTTTGGAATGAAAAGCTTGGATCGGTATCCAAGGGTTTTGAAGTGACAGTGGAAGCAGGTAAAGAGGCAACCGCTGAAATTAAACTTCCTCTTGATATAAAATATGTAGGTTCAGATACCTGTAAAAATTGCCATAAAGCAAAAGATAAAGGAGATGCCTATGGAAAGTGGAAGGATTCGAAACACTCAAAGGCATATGAAATTCTTGGAAGTGATGAAGCCAAGAAGGTAGCAAAAGAAAAAGGGGTTGATGATCCTCAAACAAGTCAAGAATGTCTCAGATGTCATGTGACTGCAGCAGGAGCTGATAAAGGTCAGTTAGGGGCGAAGTTTGATATGAAGCATGGTGTGCAGTGTGAGTTATGCCACGGGCCGGGAGATAAGCACGCAAAAACACGTCTTATGTCTGATGATGATATTGTAAAGAAAGGAGAAATAGACAGGCCGACAGAATTTATGTGTCTTGGCTGTCACAACAGCGCCAGCCCTCAGTATAAAGAATTCAAGTTTGAGGAATTTTATAAAAAAATTGAGCACCCAAATCCCAAAAAGAAAAAGTAGCGCGCAAATAATATGTCCTCCGCTACAAAGTTATAGCTTAGAAAATCGAGTTGCTATCATTTGATTAGCGCCTTTTGTCCAAGTCGTGAGAAGTTTATCGACTCAGCAAGTATTCCGGCTGACTCCTGTGGAGCATGAAATCCCATTGAATTTTCAGCTTCAATGAAATCCAGATAAAATTGCGCTTTCCTTTGATAGTCTCTTGCCTTTGCCAATTCATCATCTGTTTTCCCGGATTCTTTCGCGGTTTTTATATCATTTATAAGATCAATGAGCGCATCCATAGCAATGTTCCTCAACTTAAAAGTTTTTTCCTGTATTGTCTCTACACGTGATTTTAACTCTTCTTCAGGCCACTTATGACAGGTCTGGCAAGCTCGATTGATATTAAGCAATGGACTCCTTACATGGTGATCGCTTATTTTCATCGCGCCTTCTCTTTTATAAGGCATATGGCAATCTACACATGAAACACCTGAGCGCGCATGTATTCCCTGACTCCATAGTTCATACTCCGGATGCTGAGCCTTCAATACCTCAGCTCCTGTCTCTGCATGAACCCAGTCTTTGAATTTTATTTCGTCATAGTATTCGATTATGGAATCAACTTTTAAACCTTTGCTCCAGGGATAAACAAGCCTTTTTTCTTCGCCTTTGAAATGATATTCAACGTGACACTGGGCGCATACAAATGTTCTCATCTCCTGGCGTGTTGCTATTTTGTTCACATCGTAATCTTTTATTCCTTGTGAATTTTTTAATGATTTAATTCCTTCTATGAAGGCTGGCCTTGTTATCCTAAGTTGCATAGTTTCAGGATCGTGGCAATCTACGCACGTTATTGGATGCGTTACGAATTTCCTTGCCTCCGAATATGACATTGGATTCATCTTTTCAAAACCCTTTGTTATGTCCCCATTCCCTGCTTTTTTATATGGAACATATACAGATGCGTGACAATGCAGACAGGTCCCCGGTTGTTTGACAACAACCAGTCTCTGTGTAAATGTCTGGTCATCAAGCATATATGCATGGCCTCGTTCTTCCCTGAAATCCTTTGAGAACGCGTATCCTGCCCAGATTATTTTCAGTCTTGCATCTTCTTCGAGCTTTGACTGTGATACAACTGAGCGTGGGTCAGCTTGTGTTGGAGTTTTTTGCATGGATTCACTTCCGCCAAATCTCGTCCGAATCATGTCAGTAGTGCGTTTGTATCCGTCATATTGTAATGGAAAATTTTTACCCCAGATAGAAGGATCTTCCGTATCGTCCGTGAGCTCAACAACCCTGTAAAATGGATTTTTCGCCTCCTGCTTCCTTTCCATTATGTTAATCAGAAGCGCAATTGTCCCAAATGAAACTAACGCTGTGATCAATGTAGTAATTAGAATTACAGGAGTTAACCTTCTCTTTTGCCCTGACATAATATAAAAAAGTTATTTTGTAACGATAGAAGGTCAATAACTAAGCGGTGAGAAGTATATATTTTCCCTACCGCTTACCATGAGTGGGCGTAAAACAGTTCGTCAGGCTCACTGCCTACCTGTCCTGAGATAATCGAAGGGTAGCATGATTTTTGTCATTTGTTATTTGTTTTTTACTCATCTCATAAATGAGATGAGTTCTAAAAAGGGTGTCCCACTCCGGAATGGCAATGTGTGCATGATAAATCTGAAGTTTCTTTATGTGGTCCTTCAATCGCCTCCACAATGCTTTTGTGGCACTTTAGGCAGGCCTGCTCGGCTATTTTGAGGTTGGTTGGTTTGATTCTAATGGGTTCAGTAAAGTTTCCTGTTGTGAAGGCGAATGAATGCCAGAACCCGTTTGAGGCTTTTGTCGAATATTTACCGATGAAACCGGCAGGAGCATGACAGTCATTACATACAGCTACAGCTTTGTGACTTGATCTTGTCCAGCGGTCATAATGTTCTGTCATAATGTGGCAGTTTGCACAGGCAGCAGGGTCATTCGTCATATAGGAATATCCTTTTGCATACACAAAAGTATAACTACTTATTCCGATCGTAATTCCAAGTAGCGATGTAATAACTATTATTGATGCAGTAAGTTTCTTAGAGAGTTTATAATTTCCTGCCTCAGGACGAATCATAGAATTCCACCTATTTCTGAAATAGGGATGGCTTTGATCCCCGGCGAAAGATTATGAGGCATTTTCTTCGAACCTTTCGGCGCATTGAGATGAACAACACACCTTTCAACAGTATGCCTGGATATTGCTCGGGCTAATTTGTTTAGGGATTCTCCCATGGCTGGCTTGACGGTACGGGCTGCCTTGGCCTCCATTATTAAAAGCTCATCGCCTCCTTTCGGTATTATGAAATCGACTTCCAACCCTTGCTGGTCTCTGAAGTAGTATATCTCTCTGCGTCTACTGTGATTTAACTGGTACTTAGCTATTTCAGAAGCGATGAAACCTTCAAATACATGTCCAAAAAAAGTCGATTTGCGCAAGGCGTTATCTGTTTCAATACCCAGGAGGTAACATGTAAGCCCGGAATCGCTAAAATAAATCTTGGGAGATTTAATAAGGCGTTTGCCGAAGTTCTCATAGAAGGGCGGCACAATAATAATCTGTCCTGTGATTTCAAGAATATTAATCCACTCTGTTAATGACGGGATGGAAATCCCAAGCGGGGCTGCAAGATCAGTTTTGTTTAGAATTGAACCTGAACGGCTTGCAAGAAGCGCAAGAAATCTTCGGAACGTCGAAAGATTTTTAATAATGCTTATGGAACGCACGTCCCGTTCCAAATAGGTCTGTATATATGAGCGAAACCATATTGCAGCTGTCTTAGGTTTCTCTAATACTTCCGGAAATCCTCCAGAGAGTATGGAGACTTTCTGTGTTTCTTCAAAAGATAGCGGGAATAATTGGAACACAGCGACTCTTCCGGCCATTGACTCACACACCCCCTTCATAAGCGGGGCATCCTGTGAACCTGTAAGATACCATTGCCCGAAACGCCGAGGCTTTTCATCAATGCGCGTTCGCAGGTAATTAAAAAGCTCAGGAACATTCTGGATTTCATCCAGAATTGCAGGAGGTTCAATCTCCTCGACAAATGACCGCGGGTCTGATTTCACCCGCGCAATCAGATCCAAATCTTCCAGCAGATAATATGAAGCCTTTGGAAATAACCTTCTAAGAAGCGTGGTTTTTCCTGCCCTGCGCGATCCGGTTATAAGGAGAGATGGAAATGCTTTGGATGCCTGCAGGATATCCTTCCCTATCACGCGGTCTATGTACATATGAGGATTATAAACTGCCACTTTAGAAAACTCAAAACCATTTTTTGCTATTCTTTTGATATCGGCGGGCTTCCCAGTGTTTCAGTGGCAGATCATGTAAAATTTGG
>JACQRL010000450.1 GCA_016206485.1 Planctomycetota bacterium
CTATAAAACCCAATGTAAGCAAAAAGGAAGGACCGAAAAAACGTAAAATTCTTTCTTCTTTTGAAGATAAGTACATCCCTTCACCTCCATGCCATCAATATACCATGAAAGAAAGGAGCTGTCAACATATGTGTAGAAAGCCCAGGTTTGCAGAATAATTTTTTTTAGCAAGCCTAAAAATATCTGATAAATGGAAAATAGTAAGCCGGGTCAAAATAGGGTAGAATCCACCCTTGGTTTGTGGTAAAATATTTATTGGGTGGGGGTACACCCTGGAACATCGGCATTAACTTCAGGATGAATCAAATCGTATCTGGAACGGTACAGATAGTAAACTCTGGAGCTGTTCTTTAGTGGTAGATTTGGTTCTAAAGTCTTCCAGGAGTCTTCTGGCAATATTCCTGATATTGCCGAATACTTTCTGGATCTGGTCTTTAAGCAGACTGCCTTTTTCCATTAACTGGTTGATGGTGTGGGCAATCTGTAAAAGTAGATAGAAGTTTTTGCAAGCTACTTCGTCGTGGCTATATGGATGTTCCAGGTTATACCCCCCATTTTTCTGTATGTTAAACCCTTCATTCTCAGTTTTCCATCTCAACCTCCCTGCCTTGGCTATTTGTTTGTAGTTATATTGCTCAACTTTTAAGTTGGTTAACCAGACAAATTTCGTGTCTTCTATTTTACCGTTCTTTCCCTCCTTGATTTCGTTGCATTCTACTATGTTTAAAGGACGACCCTCATAATCTAATTCTCTTACCCAGTTATAATTCTGTTCAATCTCATCATCTCTTATTTGTGCTGCGTTTTCTCTTTGTAAGGATTTTAACGCAATGTATTCCTCATAGACAGCCGACATAGAACCTCGCTTGAATGTTATCAGGTACTTCCAGTCATATTTCTTGCATATATCAAACACTGGCTTCGCAGCATACAGGGCATCTAATAATAAGCATATATTTAGTTGTGGAAAATTTCTCTTTAAATTCTCAACAAGTCGGTAGAACGCCCTCAATTCGCAATCCTGCTTCTCCATATCTTCATCTGTATTCTCTATAAATTCAGTTTCTATGGATAACGCCAGCCCATTGGCTGTTACCAGTTTTGCCTCTAATACATTGTGGTAATAATATAGCACTTTGTCATCCTTCTTCTTAACTAAACATCTCTCGCAATGCCGCCTGTTAAATACTAAATGCCCTGTCCCATCTATGGATATTAAATAGTATTCCCCTAATAATCTGTATCTTTCAAGATTCCTCATCCTGATAAGCCTGCTTACCATCTTAACCCTCACATCTGAAAGACCTTCCGGATGCAACCTCTTTAATAAATACCCTAAAGTATCCGGATGTGCCATTTGCTCTATTTCACTTTTAGCCAGAAGGTTTATATTCCCTATAAACTCATTAGTATTAAACTGAAACTTGATTTGTCTTCGGGTCTCTAACTTCATCAGAAACAATAGAATACCAACCCACGTAAGTGAAGATAGGGGGTATTCTATCTTCTTTTTCTCTCTCGGGTCTTCTATATCATTTAGCCAGTTTGAAAATGATGGGAAAAAGTGCCACATTGTCTTATACAATTCATCTTTCATATCTTCCCTTCCTTATCCTGAGCGCCTTTTTTTCTACTCCGTATTGCTTGAGAATCGCAAACCCAAGTTCACTTATCTCCTTCATTAAACCTTTAAGTCTCTTATACTCCCATGTCCACTCCCTTACATCTCCTTCCATATCTACAGGTATATATTTTGTCCTGGTCTTATTCTTAACCTTATAGGTGAGGTAATAGTTCTCATGCTTTTCTCCCCTTGAACACTTACAGTGTTCTTTATTGCCACAGGTATGGGCTATCTTGACCATGCTCCCAGTGATAAAGGGCCCTATACCCTTTAATCTCTTAAGCCGTGCTTCCCTTTGCCTGCTTAAAAACCTGACATTTTTGTTAAATCTGACCATAACCATCCCTCCTTTTATACTAATAGTATATCAACTTTTAGTATTTTGTCAATAAAAAAATGCTTGCGTAGATTATTTTTTTGAGGGGTGGGGCTGTACGGCTGACCGGATACCCTATCGCCGTCTATGGCTATTGGTTATCTATAGGTGCGAAGAATTTTTATTCTTCAGGGCTGTAGAAAGACCGCAAACAGGAATAGAAGAGA
>JACQRL010000045.1 GCA_016206485.1 Planctomycetota bacterium
ACAACAAGCAGTGTTAAAATAGTCAGCACTGTAACAGTATTTAAAGTCGAAGTAATAAAATCCTTCAGGGTATAATCAAGAGTGGACTTGGGAGAAAGATCAGATATCAGCATTTTTATTTGCGATGACGCCGAGCCGCTTTTCTCCTCGCTTCCATGAGACTGTGCCCCCTGTTTACTATCAGGCTGATCGCCCCCATCTGTGACTTTTCTTATATCAGTTCCCATACTGCTTGCGCTTTGATAGCGGAGCTCCGGTTCATGCTCCAGCGCCTTCAAAACCACTTCGTCAATTTTAACATCTACTTCAACTTTTTTGCTGGGCGGACTGAACCTTCCCATCGGCAGATCCCCCGTAAGCATCTCATACAGCACAGCTCCAAGAGAATATATATCTGCCCTGTGATCTACCTTTTTAGAGTCCTTAAACTGTTCGGGTGCCATATATTTTGAAGTTCCCATAAACTCTCCGCTGACTGTAAGGCTCTTCCCCGCTTCATCAATACCTAAAAGTTTTGCCAAGCCGAAGTCTGCGATCTTTGGATTTCCCTGCGTATCAAACAGGATATTTTCCGGTTTGATATCTCTGTGAACAATCCCTTTTGAATGCGCATATTCCAACGCGTCGCACAAAATGGGAACTAAATGGAGCGCCTGCTCGGGCGAGAGTTTTTGGATTGCAAGTACAGACCTGAGATTTGCGCCTTCAACATGCTCCATAACAAAATAATAGATTTCGCCCTGAATTCCCATGTCATACACTGCAACTATCGCGGGATGATTCAGCTGAGCCAGAACTTTTGCCTCTCTTTTAAACCTTTCAACAAATTCCGGATCTCGCGTCTTTTCAGGCGGAAGGACTTTCAGTGCCACAGTTCGGTCAAGATGTTTATGATTCGCTTTATAAACCATGCCCATCCCACCTCTGCCAATAAACTGGACAATCTCATACTGATCAATAAGAGTTCCCGGGGTAAATATCTGATTAGTGCCAATCGTTGTAGGCCGATTAACAGGAACCGCAACCGCGCTGACTTCTACAGATTCTTCTCCGGTATTAATTGTAGATAGGAATTTTATATCAATGCTTTTTCCACAGCCTTTACATATAGCAATATCTTGCCCGGATTCTACTTCAGTAGGATAGCTACACTGAGGGCATTTACCTTTAATCATGATTTACTTATATAGTGCAAACAGTATACCATTCGAATAATTAAAGGAATTCCTGCCTTTTAGGGAATCTAAATCAATGTACTTAAAAATTTTTTCAACCTGTTTAAATTAAATTTTAACCATAAATTAACTTTTCTTACGTATCGGGCGTCTATATATTAGTCTTCAGATATGAAAAAGGTCATCCCTCTTATCGTCATGGTGGTTGTTATAACTGCAGTTGTTATATTAAAACAGCAGATGAACCAACCGGCAAAAAACGGCAATGAGCCTGTTAAAATAGACTCAAAAACTGGCAAGTCCGCGCAAACAGACAAGAAGATTAATATACACAATCCCATTACTTCACCAAATAAGGAGATTCGCAGCAACCAGGCAGCAGATGAGCACTCTACAAAACCGCAAGGGGAGATAGGCAGAACTGTCACAATTAACGGAACCGTTACAGACAAAGAAAATAACCCGCTCAGAGGAAATGTGCGCATTCTTTTAATGAAAGAACTCCAGCAGAACACTTCTTCTAAAACAGAATCTAAGACCATCTCTGTTAACGAAGATGGAAAGTTTTCAGATGAGATTGAGTATAACGGATTCGAAGGAGAGCGATTCATTCTTTACGCAGGAACTCTAGGACCTATGATGCCAAATACGTCGAAAACAACCAGACTCTCTTCAACCAGTGACAACGCTGCGGAAATAATTAAAATGTTTACACAAGCGACCTCCACTTTCAAGCACTTTTTTAAAATACAACAGTTCATTCTCACTGAAATCCATGAAACTGTTAACGTTACGCTTCAAATTACGCAGACAGCAACTCTGACAATAGAGGCAAATGTTCAGGAAAAACCGGCAGACAATCCTTCTGACATCCTTCGTATCGGCAGTTTCTCAAAATTTCGGTCCGGACCCATTTCTGAAATGTCTATGATGATGCAGCCCTTCTCGAGAGTAACAATAAAAATATATCCTGAAGGGTATAGCTGGAAAGAAATCGACCATGAAGACTCTTTATTTAAAGGAACAATACCTGATTTTGTAGAGATAGGAAAATCATCAGAGATAGAAGTCCCAGCTGATGTAAAAATAACGGTTGTATGCACTTACAGAGGGCACGCAGATAAAACTGAGGTTGTCGGACCTTTGATGTCGGGGGAAAATAAATTTATCAGGCTCTTCCTTGAAAAAGCATCTGGGACATTTTCCGGCACATGCATGAACGAAGAAGGACAACCAATAGCAGGAGTATTGATGAGCCTGAAACAGGATGGGCTTTCAAATGTAAGAGCTGTATCAATACAGGATGGAACATTTACATTTAATGAAATTTTAAACACAGAGATACTGGAGATTAGGTTTTCTCACAATGACTATGAAGACCTTATACTAAAGAAAATCAATATAGGGGTACCTGTTTCGGCAGTCCTTAAAAAAATGAAGAAAGTTTCCATAAAAGGAAGGTGCGTCGATAAAAACGGGGTCCCGGTAGTAAATGTGCAGATTCATTGCATACAGGGAAGTAAGTTCCCCTCTGCCTCCTCAGACCAAAACGGATACTTCGAGCTTCAGGTAGCTGAAGGAACGAAAATTAATTCGGTCGGGTTTTACTCCTCAAACCACAAATACCTGTCGCTGAATGAGGTCAGTCTCGACAAGCTCCTGAACGTAACTCTTCAGGACAATGAACAAAGCGAACATAAACACTAACCAGAAAGTCGAAAATCAGTAGACAGACTTCCAGCGCATCTATACTATAATCCTTATGAAAAAGCTGCTTCCCCTAGTGGTGCTGGCAGTCGGCGTTATTTCAGTAATTATCTTAAAGCAATACCAAAATAACAGCACTCAAACACAGAAAGACAATACTGCTTCGCACGACAAAAAAGCTGAGCAGTCAGATTCACAGCAGGATAAATCAGCAGAATTGAATCCAACCGCTTTAAAATCCGGCAAAACCGATAAGCAACAAAGCGTTCCTACAGATGACTCAACAGATCAACAAAAAAACCAGATCAGCAGGACCGTAACAATTACAGGGGTTGTAACAGACAGATCAAATAATCCTGTAGGAACAATGGTCAGGGCTTTGATCACAAAAGAAAAGAGCAAGAGCAACCCTCCCGAGTCAATACAAATGGTCCCCACTGATGCAGAAGGAAAGTTCAGCATTCAATTAAAATACACAGGATCTCCCGGTGAGCCTTTCACTTTACATGTAGGCCTAAACAATTCTTTCATGCGGCCAGCAGGTCCGAGGGAGCCAAGAGAGAGCTTTCCAAGATCCTCAAAGGTTGAACCACACGAATTAAAAAGCATGTTCCCAGCGATGGTCAATTCAGGCAAATGCTACTGCACAATCCAACAATTTACACTTACAGAAGCTGAGCAAGCCATAACAGCAAATTTTCAATGCATGCTGACATCAACTTTGACAATCGAGGTTCAGGCGCAGGATTTTCAGCCAAAAGATGCGACACGCATCAGCAGCAGCCTGCCATCTTTTATGTCTCCCAACAGCGCCACTATAATAATAATGCCGGAGGGATTAAGCTGGACAGAAGCATTTCAGCAGAATCCATTTGAAGCAGTAGCAATCGCTTTCGTAAAAATCGGAGAATCTTCTACCATAGAAGTTCCTGCGGATACAAACATGGAAATTATCTGCACCCTGCAGGGATATGGGGACAAAACAGAAAAGGTATCGCCACTTGCGCCGGAACAAAATAAGTATTTAAAATTCTTTCTTGAAAAGGCGACCGGCAAACTTTCCGGTATTTGCGTAAATGAAGATGGAGCTCCTATAGCTGCCGCGAAAATATCACTAAATCAGGAGGGAATCTCTTTAGTAGTATCTGCATCAAAGAATGACGGAACTTTCACTGTCGAATCTATACTGGAAAAAAACGTTAATGAAATCAGATTTTGGCATAACGATTATGAAGAACTTGTCATGAATAATGTAAATATCAACAACCCGGTAAAAGCAGTGATGAAAGGTACAAAGAAAACCTCGCTGAAAGGAAGATGCGTTAATAAAAACGGCGGACCAATAGCCGGAGTAAGGATCCACTGCAGACAGGGAAGAAGATCCGTAAATTCAACATCAAATCCTGACGGGACATTTTCGGTACAGGTAGCCGAAGGAATCAAAATAGATACACTCTTATTTTTCACAAGTGGTTACAAACATGTAAATATGACAAACGTATCTCCCGACTCGGAATTGACAGTAACTATGGAGACTCAGAAAGCTTCAACTATGGAGACTCAGGAAGCTTCTACCGGAAACAGACGATAAGGCAGAATTCAAGGGTTACAGATCGTAAAAAAGAGAAAAAAATGGAAGATAGAAGATTGGATTTTACCGCCCCATTACTATCGTACACTTCCTTGCGATGTCGTATTGCCAGAGCCTGCACTACATCATTTTACCCTGAATCCTGTATTCTTGCTCTATTATCTTCTTTTTTATCCAATTCCATCTTGGTTTTTATACAGTAGAATAATTATATCTTCAAACATGAAATTGTTGATCTTGTTTTTTTTTTGTTAATACTATAAGTTATGAGAGTCTTTATCAGGATGCCCAACTTAAAAAAGAAATACAAAGATTAGTAGATGATCTATCCAGCACAGACGCTCAGATTAGAGCAAATGCTGCCAGCACTTTAACAAATTACTGGGATAACCATAATGCTATTAAAATGGTAAAGTCTATTTTTTTAGATGTGTCGGTAAACCAAGGTAACTTGGATTTAAAATCTCGGCTCGAAGATATCCTCAATAGAATCGAATTTAGACAGGCTCTCGGTAAGGAAATCGTTCCAGTTTGGGATGAAAAGATCGACAGAATTTATTTTGATAAAGACGGAAAGGCATTAAAATACTTTGGAAAATGGATAAAAATCCTGGAGAAAAAGGAAGAAGTAGAGAAGCTAATTAAATGGATACTTACGTATTTAAATAACGATATTGATAAACAAACATTTGTTTCAATAATTATTCAATCAGATTATGTTAATGAAAGTAAGCAATTTATAAATGGAATCGTGAAAGCCAGTGGTAATAACACAAAAAAGAAAATCTTGCAGGAATTATCCAGAAATAAATCTAGAGATTACATTCAAGAAACCATAGAACTTATTAATAATGAAAACAATCCTGATGTCATAACAGCGGGGCTCGATTATCTAATCGCAGTAGGGGCTGTAGAACAAATTGAATTCATAGCTGGTTTTCTAGATAACAAGAACGCTCTTTTGAGAAAAAGAGCTGTAAAAGCTATAGGATTGTTTGAAGTCACGGGTTATGAGAAACAAATTGCAAAGTTATTGGATGATCAGAAAGATTTTATTAAAGAAGTTGCCATATGGGCATTGGGACGATTAAGATCTGATAAGTATTCGAAAGATGTAGCAAAATTTCTTTCACACAAAGAACCCAAAATACGGAAAGCTACTGTGGAATCGGTTAAAAATATGCGGGCTGTAGAATACAAGGAGGGCTTGGTAAAACTATTACATGACGAATCGAGACCAGTTGTAAGAATGGCACTAGATGCCTTTGGCGAGCTAAAACTTATAGATTATGAGTCAGAAATCGGGAAGCTATTGGATAACACATGCCCTGAAATACGGGGAGAAGCGGCTATATCGCTGGCAAGAATGGGATCCGAAAAATTTGCCCCTAAAATAGCCAAGTTATTGGAAGATTATCCTGATTCTGATTCTGATTCAGAAGGGACTCCACCATCTGTATATGCATGCAGAGCTCTAGCAATTTTAGATGCAAAAGATTATATAGAGGACATAGCAAGCTTGCTGAAATCAGAAAACTATTTAATAGCCGGCGAAGCAGCAAGAACACTCGCTGTTATGGGAGTTAAAGACTATTTGGATGATATTGTGTCAATGATGGAAAGCGAATCAAGGGCAAAATTTGCGATTGAGGCACTAGGAATTTTAGGTCAAAAACAATATACAGATAAAATAGGTAAATTTTTGGAGGATAAGTGGAATTTTGCAAGTGCCATTTTTGCCTTGGGAAAACTTGATGCGAAGAAGTATACCGATCGTATTGCAAAGTTCTTAGATAACAAACATCCTTTAGTCCTGATCCCCACAATAAAGACAATTACTGCATTGAATGCGAAGAAATATCTGGATAAAATAAAAAACTTAACAACCAATTATGATGAGTGGAATTGCTACGATGAATTCGAGAGAAGGGAGCGAATATTCCAAGTTCGTAAGGAGGCATTAATCGCCACACAAATCATAGAGAAAGATCAAGAGCCAAAGAAGTAATATTAAACAACCA
>JACQRL010000435.1 GCA_016206485.1 Planctomycetota bacterium
AAATAAAAGTTTGTTTCTTTAAAGTGTTTGGGTGAGTCAGTATCTGAAGAAGAGTGAGAAATTCTCTGTCAAAAACTGCTAATATGTACAATTCTACATATGGTCAGATGGATAATTCTTGCAGCTTCGTTTCTGGTTGCAGGTTATATGTTATTAGATGGTATAGTTGCTTTAGTCACAGGCATGTACATTACTCCCAAAACAGGTGAATATGCCGGGAAACTTGGTCCATGGTCAAGATTA
Source organism: Planctomycetota bacterium (assembly GCA_016206485.1). GTDB lineage: Bacteria > Planctomycetota > MHYJ01 > JACQRL01 > SBBU01 > JACQRL01. The sequence continues at coordinate 244 of JACQRL010000435.1, forward strand.
GTTTCATATTTTGGGATTGATCCATTATCACCATTCATGAAATCGTGGTTTGCTTTATATGGATTTTTGTGGATTATCTTGTGTGTTTTGTTTGTTCTGAAAATCCCTTGGAGTAGTAAGGGCATGATTATAGCTGCAGTAGGAGCTCTATGGTATTTGCCATTTGGGACAATATTAAGTGTACTGGTAATATTATTGTCATTATTTGTACGAAGTTGAATGGAACCTCGAATGAATAAGTTTTATATTATTTATATCAGTCTTATTTGTCGTAGGAATTTGCATATTTTCAATGATTTGACAGCAGATTAGTGACTTAAAAATACAAAATGCATCTACAAATATTGCCATTGTAGAAGAAGATAAGATAGAGAAATTTTGCGTAAAAAATGATTTCCCTACACTTTTTAAAGAAAGTCTTAAAAGTGATGGAACACAGGACGCAGATGTTTCAAAATTAGAGCAGTTAATCTCAATCCTGATACAGGAACCAAAAAATAGCCAGAATCTGGCCGGTGTTTATCAGGCAGGAATAAAATTTCTGACTTCTGCTCAGTCATGTTTTCCAGAAAAAGATTATCACGTGCTGAAAAGGAATTCTTATGTTGTCTGGATCGCTGAAAATGTGTATTCTGATGAGTAATGCTCGAATAACAACTCATTAGGTAACTCAGTCTAAGTACCTGTAACTATATTTTGCCCCTGAACAGTAGAACAATTGAAAGTAGATCGCAATCCCGAATTTGAATCCTTATTTCAGGGTGCTTAGCTGTTAGCTGACTTCTTCAGTTCATAAATTGTATGAACAAATTTTGAGTAATTAGATAAGAATTACTGTTGAATAAATATGATTTGTACAAATACTTACGAGGCTATTCCGGGGGTTTTATGAAAGGGTTGTTAAAGTTATGCGGGATATTGTACTTAATATTTTTTGTGGGTGGGTGTGGAGTTGGAAGTGGATTAAATGAATGGAATTATGACAGTGTAACGAACAAAAAAATTGCTCAGCCTGGATTCCAATTTCATGTGAGTACAGCAAAATCGTTGGATGGAGTATTATTTGGTGTTGTCTATGAATATGATGAAGATACAAATACACCAGAAATTGAGTATGGAATAAGGGGTACAGCTGTTGGATATGATTCGAGTATGCAAAGTTTTGATTTATTTACTGGAGATGGTGTGCAAGTGAATCCTATGGCAGTTATGGATGAAATTATAGTTAAGTATGAGCTTGCTCCATATAAATGCATGCATGTTGTTTGTGAAAACGTGAAAACAGATGGAAGCACAGGCATTTTATATAAACTGATCTTATTTAATTCTACTTTTTCTATGGCTGGGTATGAAACCATCGAATTGAATCCTGTGTCTTCCGAGAACGAGATCAGAAATCCAAAGGTAACGATCATAAGTGTGGGAAGTTTTGGCACCACAGCATTGCTCATATATGAAGAGAAAACTTCAGGAGGCAATTTTGCGTTAAAGGCGGTTGCAATTGGCGCTTCAGCTGTGAAGAATGATTCAAATTTAGAAATTAATCTGGATATTGGTAACTCGTATAACATTCGTGATACAAAAACATATAAGAAAAATATAAAAGTATCTGTATCCAAACAGGAAGATATCACAGCTGTATCCTGGGAAGAAGATGATGAAGGGAACACCGATGTGTATTTATATTGTTTTACTCAGGAGTTAAACAACATAACTCTATTGGTTGATATAAAGCCTGCAACACAGGGCTGGGTTAGTGGACCAATTTCACTCACAAGTGGCGGGACTAATATCAATTCGGATATGACAATTTTTTACAATAATGGAACTTTTGCCTTTGTTGTATACCAATCCTGGAATGACAGTGCTGACAACTGGGATGTATTACTGGAAAGGGTCTACATCAGTGAGGCGGCTACAGATCCGCAACCACTCGTTATCTATCATGGATCAAATACTGTAGATCAGATAAACCCCGTTATTAAATATAAGTATTATGAAACAAGTGGTTTAAATGCTTATAATTTTATTAATCTCGTTGTTATAGTATTTCAGGAACAGACGGGTGTTGGAGGTATAAGTAATTTTGATATATGTGCTACAGCTGTTGATCCCGGGAATCTAATTAACAAGAAATCTATTAAAATATGTAATGAGTTAGGCGATCAGCATGATCTTTCGATAAGTGAAAATATGATAATATCATGGATCGATGACAGATTGTTAATACCAGGTGGTAATAATTCAGATGTATATTCACAGCAACTCGGGTTTTCTAAGGACAGTAGTCTGCAACTTTCTGATTTCGGTGTTATGTGGAAAGAGAATGGTGTTGAAGTCTGTACAAATGATGCGAGACAGACTGACTGTGTAGTTGTTGCAGACACCAATATCATAACTTCTAATACGGACGGGCTAGTAGTTTGGCACGATTATCGAGAGAATCCAACACAATCCAGTATTTATTGCAGTATTGTAAGTGGAGGCTCTGTGATGAGACCGAATCCAGTTGTGAAACAATCACCCGATCTTGTTGGTACTGATACAACCAAGGTTTTGATTAGATGGCTTGACCAATCAAAGATAGAAAATGGATTTAAAATTTTAAAGTATAATATTGGTAGTAACGATTATATTGAATATGCGCTCTCTTTGCCGGTTGACTCTACATCATACGAAATAAATGCTGCTGATCTCAATGAGTTTGAATTTTATCTTTTTGATGTTGTTGCATTCCTTCAGAATGAAGGGCATACTTCACTCTCTCCGGTTATTGGAAGCGCAATACTAGTACTCAAAAAACCTGCGCCCATACTAGTTCATGGTGAAGTAACGACGGATTCAGCACAGTTGCAGATATTAAATGCTGGCGGGACTGCTGAAATATTCAGGGCAACGGGCGAACCGACAAACTTTGAAATGATTGCTATTGTAAGTGATGTTGTTTATATCGACTCGACTATTCAGCCAGGAATTAAATATTATTATAAGGCACGCGTAAAGAAGGTAGATCTCCTCCCACCGCATCAATTGTTTTTTTCAGAATTTAGCAATATTTTAGAGATCAATAGTACGTCATTACCACCCATCGAACCGGTTAAAAATGAAGTAGTACTTAATGATCCTGAAGTTATATCAGAAGGTATCAAACTCAAATGGAGTTATGAATTAGATTATGACAGTCCATTTTTCGAAGTGGAACGTATGGCAGAAGGGGGAACTTTTTATAAAGTGACTTCTTTAAAGGATACCACATTTGTTGATACTGATCTTGAAGACTCAGTGACATATACCTACAGGATTCGTGCTAGTGATGGAGGAGGAAATATTGGGGTAGTTTACTCAAGCGAAAAAAAGATATTGTTTAAAAAGCCCACATTTTTTCCAACAAGTCCAGTAAATCCTTTCCCCAGTAATCCGATTGGTAGCACTAATCCAAAGGGTAAGAGTAGTGCCGGATCATTATGTTATATTAGTACAGTCTCGAAAGGCTTTTATTCGGATTTAACAACAAACTTGTGCTACTTTAGAGACAAAAAACTCACAAGGATACTACCTGGGAAGATTGCTACCGTCGTGTATTCAAGCTTATCCCCGCGTAGTGCCTATCAGTCAACTGAATCAGCTGCATGGCTGCACTGCCTCCAGTTGATAATTAGCAGGTTTTTTAACAGCGCTAGATACATATATATTGGATTATTTGCGATTTATTTACTTTGTCTGGTTCGCATAAGATTTAGATAAAAATTTTCAAAAATACTTTGAGTGAAACAATTGAAAAACTTGTTAGTACAATATTGTAGGGAGATATTTATGATACGTTTTACTGCCTTTTGTAGGCTTTTACGGTATGGTTTCTAAATCTTAGTCCGATTCGGAACTATTTACTTCGACCTATTAAGCAGGTTATAATTCACATTAGGCTACACAATGGTAAATGATAAGGATTTATCTCAGATTCTTCTCGAGTACAACATTTTAAGTGTTGATGAATTAAAAGGGATTGCTGATGAGGTTTCCAGTTCCAGACAGAGAGGTCATAGCGATAAAACTTTGCTTCAGGCAGTGGTTGAAAAGGGAATTATTTCAAATGATAGGATAATGGATTTATTCAAAACAGATCAGCGTGCCGACGTGAAGTCTATTCCATCAGAGGTTGTAGCAAGACTAGAGAATAAGAAGTTTCGTATTGGTAAATATGTTATGCTGAATCAAATAGGCTCAGGGGGGTGCGGTGTCGTGTTCAAAGCCTATGATGTCGTTTTGAAACGTTATGTGGCACTGAAATTTTTGAACAATCCATCATCAGAGCAATTTCAGAGATTTAAGAAGGAAGCTGAAATTGTTGCCGGAATCTCACATCCGAATATTGTACAAATTTACGAAATAGGCGAACATGACGGTAAATGTTTTATAGCGATGCAGTTAGTAAATGGTAAAACACTCAGCGACATTATTGATGAGCATGGCATAAAAAAAATAATAAGAATAATAAGAGATGTCTGTCTTGCCCTTGAAGCCGTTCATGAATATGGAATTATTCACAGAGACCTGAAGCCGAAAAATATAATGGTTGGTGAAGATGGACGTGTTTATGTAATGGATTTTGGAATAGCAAAAAGTGGTGATAGTGAACTCACAGTGTCAGGCTTCATACTCGGAACACCCATGTACATGTCCCCGGAACAGGCAAGATCTGATCATGTTGATATAAGAAGCGATATTTATTCATTGGGCGCAACACTTTACCAATGCTTGACCGGGTTCCATCCATTTGCGGGCAGAACGTCAATGGAGATAATCGAAAATGTTATCAAGAACGATCCTGTCGCACCACGCAAAGCTAATCCCAGACTTCCTGCTGACCTGGATGTTATAGTCAGAAAGTGCATGATGAAGGAGTCTATGCGTAGATATCAGAACGTGAGGCAGTTGAGGGGAGATCTTGATAGCTATTTGAACGACGAACCTATTAAAGCAAGAGCTCCGACACTTGCATATATATTGTCAAGAAAGATAAAAAAATATCGAATTTACCTGGTTTCTGGTTTAGCGTTGGTCGTTGTAATGCTTGCGGTGATGCTTCCGTTGTATTCAAAAGGAACAAATGATGCAGACTCATCCGCAAGGAGCGAAGTAAAGAGTGTCGTGGAATCTGCAGACAGATTGCTTGATCAGGCATTGTTAGATGAGAGGATTAGGAATTTTGATAAGGCTCTTGAACTTACCAAAAAGGCAATTGAATTAAATCCTCTTCTTGCAAGTGCATATACTCTTGCTGGGCGTATCGAATTTCTCAAACAGAGGTACCAGAATTCTTTGAATTATTTTATTAAAGCAAAGGAATTAAGACCTAATTTATATCAGTCATATGTTAATTTGGGAGCGACATATCATAATTTAAATAGATATAGTGATGCAATAAGTGAGTACAAAATAGCTTTCGAATTGGCTAAGAAGAACA
>JACQRL010000436.1 GCA_016206485.1 Planctomycetota bacterium
GTATAATATTGATATAACGGTAGAGATTATTTATCGTTTAAATAACAGTGAGCAGGCTTTTATCATTTTTATCGAGTATCAACGATAATGCAATACAGGATATCTTCTTTTTCTCAGGAAAATCCATAACAATCCGGAAAGGCATCCATATAACAAAGATTGATGATGAGATTATAAACCAGCAAGAGATGCAGGAGCTGATAGATGAAATGCTCGATGAAACGCAAAAACTGCATTTTGAAAGACATGGTGAAATCGACGCTGCTTTCCACACCAGTTCTGGACACAGATTCCGCGCAAACATTTTTAGAAGAGTAAACAAATTAGCTGCAGTTCTTAGGTACGTCAAAAACCGCGTTCCAACCTTCGAAGATCTTAATCTGCCCGCTGAGCAATTGAAAGATATCGCCGCTCTAAAAAGAGGCCTGGTTTTAGTAGTTGGAACCGCCGGCAGCGGTAAATCAACAACAGTTGCATCTATCCTTGAATATATGAACAGAAACTTTGAAAGACATATCGTTACTATTGAGGATCCGATAGAGTTTCTTTTTCATGACAACAAATGTCTTATTACCCAGCGTGAGCTTGGAACCGATACAGCTAATTATGAAACCGCACTAAAACACGTAGTCAGACAGAGCCCCGATGTAATATTTATTGGAGAACTCAGAGATAAATCAACAATGGATGCAGCTCTTCATGCAGCTGAAACAGGACATCTTGTCATAACAACTCTCCACACAAAAAACTCAGTGCAGACGATAGATAGAATAAGCAACTTTTTTATGGAACAGGAACGAAGATTTCTCAATTCACAGCTTGCCTCGATACTACAATCAATTGTCGCGCAACGTCTGATCCCTACCAAAGCAAACAGCGACATTAAAGTCCCCGCTTGTGAAGTAATGTTCAATACTCCGACAATAAAAGATTTAATGGAACAAGGGAACTTCATTCAAATATCGCAAATGATAAAAGAATCTAAAGTGCAAAAATGCACCACTTTCAATCATTCACTTCTAGATCTCATTAATAGGGATCTCATCGATCATAAAACCGCACTGGAATATTCAGACGCTCCAGAAGAACTCAGTATTGAGTTAAAAGGTTTCACACACCATACAAAATTCGAATGAGAAATAAATCTATTATCGTACCTCTGTTATGGATAGGAAATATACTCCTGCTGGCATTCATCGGATATCTGCTTTACAATTTTTTCTATACACCACCGACAAATGATAAACTCCTCTCATCTCTTATCCCGTTGAAGCCTGATACCAGAACATCTGCTGATCCAGTTAATTACGCCGCACTTGCGACTCCGAATGTCATAACTATCTATCCCGCGCAGCAAAATGATCCCGGCAACGGAACCGACCTGAGCGCAGATGCAGTTCAATTCATGAGCATGATAGAAGTAATAGGCAAATTCCCCGGCAACGCAGATCCAACCAAACAGATTGCAATCGTTAAATTGCTTTTCGAAATAGAAATAGATCCCCCTTCTGCCGATCCAAATGACCCTAAAACAGGAGCTCCGATTAAAATTCAAAATCCGACAGTAGTTGCAGTTTACAAAGAGCCATTCAGTTATCAGGCAAATATAATCGAAAAACTAAAAGGATGGCTTCTGGTCGCTGTTAAAGAAGATCACGTAATCTTTGAAAAAGGAGGGAAAAGAGTCAAGATGCCTGTGATCGACCCTTCTCTTCCACGTCAAAACAAAACTGGCGGAACAATTCATAATGCGTTTGCCGGAGAGAAAGTTGAAGGGGCAACAATATCGGGAAGCGGGTCAAAACTAGAACTATCCGACAAAGATATCGAAAGTATGCAGCAATATCTCGATGAAATATCAAATTACGTTGAAATAAACAATGGGGTCATATTCAACAAAGTTCCCCCTCAATTAAATGACATAATCAAAGAAGGAGACCGCCTATACACTGTCGACGGTAAACAAATTAATATCAAGAATATTAACGAGCTCGAAAATGAAATGACCAAGATCAAAAACACAATCAAAAAAACAGGGCAATCAAGCTTCAGTATCCAAATAGCAGATAAATACGGCGCTATCAAGACATACACCGTCAACTTAAGATAACGCATAACAAACAAAACTATTCAAGCTACATTTATTTAAGTAGTTCTAATTTTACTTATAATGATCCCGCAAATGGGAAAGTTTTGCGCGATCGATATAGGAAACACTGATATCAAAATTGCAACCGTTGTTGGGGATAAAATCAAGAATATCAGGCTCCAATCCTCTGATATCAAAACAATACCAATCCCTCACAACATCAAAACCGCCATTGTTTGTTCTGTTAAAAACCATAAATATACCTTTAAAAGTGGCTCGAAAATCTTATTTGCTGAAAAAGACATAGAAATTCCCATGAAAACAAAATATGAACGAAAAAATCTGGGAGTTGACCGGCTCCTTGCATCATATGCAGGATATGAAATCACCAAAAAATCCACAATCATTATTAATCTTGGAACAGCCCTAACAGTAGACTTCGTTGCGAAAAATAGTTTGCATCAAGGGGGCATAATCACAGCAGGTTACAACCTGATGCTGGAATCATTGAGTAAAAAGTGCGATAAACTTCCGCTTGTAAACGCGAAACAAAATCACAGATACTTACAGCTTACAACTGAACAAGCGATTCAATCAGGAACATATATATTGATCTCATCATTTATAGAAAAGCTAAAGAAGCTGCACAAAAACTATGTACTGATAGGATCAGGCGGGTCATCCTCATTATTTAAACGTTACTTTGACATCCATAAAGAAAACATCGTTATACTCGGCCTTATTAAACTTTACCACTACCATTTCAAATGAGTAATGTATACTGCCAGCTGAGTGAATCATCAAGTTGCGCTATAACCGTCTTTGAAATATGCGGAAATCTGAACAGTCTGCGGCAATATTTCAGAATAAAAAATAATAAGCCCTTGATTGAAGGAAAAGTACTGTTTGTAGAGCTGTATAACAGCTTAATTAAGTTTGATGAAGCTCTCATGGAATTTATTCCAGCAGTGAAAAGTTTTACCGGGATCGATTCTGTAATCATAACCATACATGGAGGAGAAGGCGTCTCTAAAGAAATTAAAAGACTCCTGAACACACTTAATTTCAAAGAGATCTCATATCTGGACAGGGCCAAATTTGCATTTGTTGCCAACAGAATTGATAAAATACAGCTTGAAGCAACTGAGCTCCTCCTGGACGCCAAATTACCAAATCAAATTATATTTCTTTCGATTCAGAAAAGCGGATATCTGTCAAATTACATTAAAGATATAAACGAAGAAAAAATCAACAGACTCCTGACAAATTATGAAAACGGAAAAAGGATGTCAAATATAACACATATAATGATTTTAGGACAGGCCAACAGCGGCAAATCAACACTATTCAATAAACTAGTCGGAAAAGAAAGAGCGCTCGTTTTTGACAAAGCAGGAACAACTTTAGATATTGTAAACGAATATGCCGAAATTCTTACATTTCCTTTTATGCTGTATGACTGCGCCGGATTTAAAGACAAAACAGATCAGCTGGATGATTTTGCTTACAATCAAATTATGGAATCTATACCAAAAATAGATTTTTTTATCTTTCTTTATGACGCGACAAACCCTGAACAAATCCCTGATCACATTGTCAGAC
>JACQRL010000456.1 GCA_016206485.1 Planctomycetota bacterium
CTTTATTTTTGTCATTCGGATAAGAAAGGTTTAATTCAAAATATCCGTTTGTAGTACGTATATTAGAGTTACTCAAAGGTTCTACTAACTCCACTTTGTCATTAAGAACGTCAAATATGAAGGCTTGTATTTGACAGTTACCGGACTTTAGATTTTCATGCTCATCGATTAACATGCCTTTAATTACGATGTTGCGTATGGGAATTTCGATGTTGTAAGCAATTTCTGGTTCTGCTTTTATCTTTGTTGTGTTGTTCCCCTGAATCTTTTCACGGGTTGATGTGTACTGCTCTATTTCGTTATTGTTATTATTTGCTGCTGTATGTGTTGTTGTCTCAATAGAGCTGTTCATGTTCAGCCAGAATTTGCCAGCGAAATAATATGCAAGAATAATAATGGTGATTAGAATGAACCAATATTTTTTAACCGGGTGCACAATGGTAGTTATGGTGATTGGATATAAACTTTCGCTTTTGTCTTGATTAACTTCATATTTTTTGATACTAGCTGTATTGTATTTTAGTAAACTGAATATACGATTCTTTCTTCTGATGACAGAGAATGTTAAAAATGCCAAAAGGTATGAAATGGCGCAGAATATTCTTTTTGTTCTGGAGGTTATCTTCACGGTTATTGCCCTGCTGCTTTTTCTTTTTACGGGGGCATCCAGACGGCTCGCCGGTTTCGCGGGAGGTTTCAGCGGCAATACAGCCATACTTATTTTCATCTATACTGTTATTTTATGCGCCGGAGCTGTTTTAATATATTTTCCTTTTCATCTGTACGGAGGCTATCTGCTGAGGCGAAAGTTCGAACTTTCAACCCAGAGCTTCAAATCCTGGTTCTTAGACCAGCTGAAGGGTTTTGTTATAGCGCTTGTTTTTGCGCTGATATTTTTCGAAGGCCTTTATTTCGTGATTGGTTATGCGGGTGATTCCTGGTGGATATGGGCATGGGCGTTTATTGTATTGCTGAGCGTTGCTGTCTCATATCTGTTTCCGGTCTTAATCCTGCCTCTTTTCTACAAACTTGAAGCTCTCGATAAAACTTCGCTTGCGGAAAAGCTTGCAAATCTTGCGGCACTGCATGGGATAAGACTTATCGGGATCTACAGGATGAATATGAGCGTGAGGACGAAAGAAGGCAACGCCGCTGTCATTGGGCTTGGTTCAACCAAAAAGATAATCTTGGGGGACACCATAATGCAAAATTTTGCGGATGATGAAATCGAAACGATAATAGCGCATGAACTGGCTCATCACAAACATTCAGATATGTGGAGGATGCTCGCCTGGAACTGTCTGACTTCTTTTGTTGTTTTGTGGGTAGTAGGGGCTATGCTCGACTGGTCGGTGCAAAGACTTGAACTTAAGGGGATAGGAGATATTTCTACGCTTCCTCTTCTATTACTCTTTCTGTTTCTTTTTAGTGTTGTAAGTATGCCGCTTAACAATGTGTTCTCCAGATGGAGAGAGCGTTTAGCTGATCAGTCAGCGCTCGAATGGACAAACAAACCGGATGCTTTTATAAGAGCAATGTCGAAACTTGCAGAGCAGAATCTTGCCGATCCCAATCCGAATCCGGTTATCCACTTTCTGCTCCATAGCCATCCGACGATAAAGGAAAGGATAGCAATGGCGGAATCATGGATTGTAGAACGTGGAACGTAGAGCGTAGAACGAATTATGAAACATGGAGCACAAAACATGGAACCTAGAACTTGGAGCGTAGATCGTTGAACTTTGAACCGGAATTTAGTTTTGTTATGATCATACTCTGGTTATGAAAAGACAGGTTATTTTCACGGTTCTTTTGGGATTATCATGTTCAACTTCAACTGTTTCAGGCAGGCGCGAGGTTGGAAATCTGATTATAGAGGGGATCCCGGATTCTTCACCAGAAATTGCAGAAAGGATACTACAGTATCAAAATACACGCGCATGTAATCTGTATGGTTGGAGTCCGGATGGTAAAGGCATTTTCATATCAACAAAGTTTGGTGAAACGAATCAGGTTCATTTTGTTGAAAAACCGGGCGGAGCAAGGCGTCAGATAACGTTCTTTCGTGAGTCTGTGAACGAGGTTGCTGTCTGTCCTCAAAATATGACAAATTACTTTCTTTTTACCAAGGATACCGGAGGTAATGAGAGATATCAGATCTATCTCTTTGATTTAAATACAGGTAAACACAAACTGCTCAGCGATGGAAAATCACGCAACACAGACATTCTCTGGTCTAGAAAAGGAAATAAATTCGCATACAGCAGTACAAGACGTAATGGTAAAGACTCAGATATTTATATCGCAACTGTTGATGACTATGCAAATCCGAAACTGGTCGTTAAGGAAGAAGGCGCATGGTATCCAGTAAGCTGGTCATCTGATGATAAAAAGCTCATTGTTGCAAAGTATGTATCGAGAAATGATTCTTATTTTTATATTCTTGATCTTGAAAGCGGAGCCTTGGTTCAAGTCAATCCGAGTCAGTCCCCAATTGGTTACGGGCAGGCTGTGTGGGGACCTCAGGACAAATCGATTTATTTTACATCTAATGAGAAATATGAGTTTCTTCAGCTGAAAGTGTACGATGTAACCTCGAAGTCGTGGACAGCGACTCATTTATATAATTGGAATGTTGAAGAGCTTGTTGTTTCGAAACTTGCTTCTCATTCAGGAGAATATTTGGCTTATACAACTAATGAAGATGGAATAAGCAGACTTTATGTTGAATCAATGGATGGTAAAAAAGTTAGTCTTCCTGAAATCCCGTTAGGCTATGTTTACAGCTTAAGTTTCGGTCCTGACGGATCCAATCTAGGGTTTTGTATTAATACGCCGCAGTTTCCTGGTGATGTCTATTCGATCAATATTAATAATGGGCAGTTGACCCGATGGACATACAGCGAAACCGGAGGATTACCTTCCGGCACATTTATTCCACCACAGATAATAAGATTCAAAACATTTGATGAAAAAATGATCCCCGCATTTTTATATAAACCGCGTGTAATAAAACAAAAATACCCTGTTCTTATTCATGTTCATGGCGGTCCTGAGATGCAATCACTGGCGGTTTTTTCTCCTCTTTTTCAATTTCTTCTTAATGAAATGGGGGTAGCTGTTATTGATCCGAATGTGAGAGGCTCCAGCGGATATGGCAAGAACTGTCTAAAACTTGATGATGGATATCTTCGCGAAGATTCGGTGAAAGACGTTGGAGCTCTCATCGATTGGATAAAAGAGCAGCCGGATCTTGATGCAGAAAAGATTGCTATTTTGGGTGGTTCATACGGAGGGTACATGGTGCTTGCTTCCATGTTTCATTACAACGATAAGTTAAGGGCTGGTATCGATGTTGTTGGGATAAGTAATTTTGTGACGTTTCTGGAAAATACCAGTGAGTACAGACGAGATCTCCGCAGGGTGGAGTATGGAGATGAAAGAGATCCAAAGATGAGGGAGTTTTTGAACAAGATATCTCCCACCTCAAACGCGCATAAGATTAAGAGGCCTATGTTTATTGTGCATGGGCTCAACGATCCGCGCGTTCCTGCGAGCGAAGCAGAACAGATAGTCTCGGCAGTCAGAAAAAATGGAGTTGATGTCTGGTATTTGCTGGCAAAGGATGAAGGGCATGGATTTGCCAGGAAATCAAACAGAGATTTTATGTACAGCGCTATAGCGCTGTTTTTAAGGGAGCATCTGGTTAAATAACAAAGATACCACAGTTTTTGAAGCGGTATTCCGCTCTCCGTTATTGCTTATTAGAGCTTCACTTAGACATTTCCCATTTGTTAAGTACTTCTTCTGCAAGCTCTTTGAGAGTGGTTTTTTTCTGCTCATCTGAAAAGTCTTCTATAAGCCAAAATTCCCAGTAAGTGTAAGTAGGATCATTTGCACAAGTTTTAATTTCATTAA
>JACQRL010000442.1 GCA_016206485.1 Planctomycetota bacterium
TGTTAAATTCTTAACTGTTATCATCTCTCAATACGACGCTCAATTTACAATATGTAACGTAAAATAATATATCTAATGTTTGCTTAATCAAGCTACAAATAACTGAAAAAAACCAACTAAGCCACGATCAGAAGATAACCGTATGCTATTGCTATACCAACAGCGATCAAAAGTGACAGGGCTATAACAAATCTGGTTATTGTGGTAAATTTCAGGGCAAATTTCCGGCGTATAAATTCCAAAATAATCGCTACTATAAAGCAAATCGCCATGATCAAAAAACTACTAGAACCAGTCTCATATATTGGTAATTTTACACAGAGTGCATAGATTCATCCGTGCAATCATCGGTATTAATCCGTGAAATCTGTGATGGGTATTTATGAGATAACTTCTAGTGAGTTTCCTGCATTTCAAAGGAACTTTCGTTTAATGCCTGTTAAAACTTGAAGCCCACAGGGACTTTCGATATAACACTACCTAATGAAAAAACAGCTTCATCCTGAGATTTCGGAAACAAAGGTTACCTGCGGCTGTGGGAATTCATTCACATTAAATTCGGTAAAAAAAGAGCTTAAAGTCAGTATTTGCTGGAAATGCCACCCTTTCTACACAGGTCAGCACAAGCTCATTGATACGGCAGGAAGACTGGAAAAATTCAGGAAGAAATACAAAAACTACATGGAAAAGCTTTCTCCGGCCTCAAAAAAGTCTTAACTTATCCCGAATGTATCCTCTGCTTGATAAGATGTACTCTAGATTTTTAGAGCTCTCCTCGAAAGTCCAAACATCTCCCTCGCAAGAAGACCTCAAAGAATATGGAAAACTTTCGAAATTTGCATCGCTTTATGAAAATCTCAAAAAAATAGATAAGGAAACAAAAGAATCGGAGGAAATTGCTGGCGGGAACAGTGAATTAAAAGATCTGGCAAAAGAGGAGCTTGAAAGACTCAAACAATCAAAACGTGAAATACTCTATAAAATAGCTGACTACATTGATGAAGGAAGCGATTCCTCTCCAACAGGAGTCATTATAGAAATCAGACCCGGTATAGGTGGGGATGAAGCATCACTGTTTGCTCACGATCTCTTTCGATCTTATATCAGATTTATAGAAGCGCACGGATGGCAACACCAGATAATCAATGCTGTATATACAGAACAAAAAGGCATTAAGTATGCCAGCCTTTCAATCGAATCTGAAGAGGCATGCCGTTACTTCAAATATGAAGGGGGCTCTCACAGAGTCCAGAGAGTTCCAAAAACAGAGGCATCAGGAAGGATCCATACATCCATAGCTACAGTCGCAATTTTAGAACAGGTAAGCGAAATACAGGTTGATATAAAGAAAGAAGACCTGGATATTGAAACCAAGAAAGCAGGAGGTCCGGGAGGTCAGCACGTAAATAAAACAGAAAGCGCAGTAAGAATAAAACACAGACCTACGGGGATAGTGGTTGAATGCGAAAACGACAGGTCTCAACAAAGAAACAAAGACCTGGCACTGAAACTTCTCAGGGCAAAAGTGTATGATCATTATGAAGAAAAAAGAAAAAATGAAGAATCGCAACAGAGAAAACTGCAAATTGGTAGCGGAGAGCGTTCTGAAAAGATCAGAACTTATAACTTTACCCAAAACAGAATAACGGATCACAGAATAAATTATTCCATACATGAAATCGAAAAATTCCTCGACGGAAATCTGCACTTAATAAACGACAAGCTCATAGAACATGAAAAAGAAAAAAAGCTTGAAAGACTTATCAAAGGTTGATCAACTCCGAGATAAATATCTTCCGCTGCTGAAAACCGCAGGGATATCTAATCCAAATCTGGAGTTTGATCTTATCCTAGCAAGCACACTCAATATAACGAGAGAGCAAGCGGTAATAGCAGAAACAATCGATATAAAAAAAATGAGGATACTGGAAACTAAACTCAATAAGCGGATCAAAAGATACCCTATTCAATATCTCACAGGCAAGATAAATTTCATGGGTTTTGAGTTTATTGTCAACGAAGAATGCTTTATCCCCAGACAGGAGACGGAAACACTTGTTGAAGAAGCTATAAACCTAAAACCAAAAACAATTTGCGATGTATGTTCAGGAATTGGATCAATCGGGATATCACTGGCGCTATATTTGAGAAATTCATCTATACACTGCTCAGATACCAATCCAAAGGCTTTAATATGCCTGTCAAAAAACCTGCGACTTCATCGGGAAGCGATCAGTAACAACAGAAATAAAGTGGTCGCGATCGAATCGGATCTTTTTGATAAGATAAATAAAGATTTGAAGTTCGATTTAATAATAGCAAATCCTCCCTACATATCGCCCGGAGATCCTGAGGTAGGACCTGAAACAAGTTATGAACCTCGAAATGCTCTATATGCGGACAATAATGGGCTTTCAGCCATAGAGAAGTTAATCCCACAGTCAAAACAGTTCCTTAATAAAAATGGACATCTTCTCCTGGAATTTGGATATAAACAGTCAGATCAGGTAAGTCACTTGGCTAAATCCAACCGGTACGAAATAGTAAAGATATTAATTGATCAGGAAGATCATAAGCGTGGGATTCTGTTAAAACTGTCTTAAAACGTTACAATGGCAAAGTCTCATTTATAATACTAAGCGATCACTGCAGATGGGGAAAATATTAGATTTACTCAGAGGAAACTGGATAATCGGATTGTTTTTAGTAGCTCTGGGAACTTTGCCTTTTTCTACAAAGTATCTCCCGACCGACGAAAACATCTACAAGCTTTATAAAGAGAAGATTAATAAAGGGGCCTTCTTTTATGATAAGGAAAGGTACAACGAAGCGCTGAAGATTTTCGAAGGTCTGACAAAAACAGGATTCAAAGATATTGATGGCGAGGCGCTTCTTTTCAAGGCGAGAACACTAATCCACCTTGTGCATAAAGGCGAATTTCCGGTTTCATATATAGAGATTGATATCCCCAACATATTAAATGAATATGCGACTAAATACAAAGTTGATGAGCATTCAACAAAACTATACGTGGAGCTTCTACAAATTTTGATCAACAAGAGCAGCCCGGAGAGGTCAATACAACTGATCAAGGATGGGATGTCGTTGGGGCTGATCAAAACAGAGAATCTGAACCAGCTTCTTCCAAATCTGCTCTTAAATTTGGAGCTTTTTGATTCAGAAACTACAAAAAAGATATTCAGAGATCTGTCAGATATCCTTGATTCTGCACTTAAAACTGTCCCTGAAACCCAAAAAACAAATTTGCTGTTGGCACAGATACTTCTTGATTATAAAATGCGCATTTACAAAGATGTCATTGATCTTGTAAAAAACAATATTGCAAGGCTAAAAGATGATCCTGAATTCAAACTCCTTCTCCCGATCATTCTGGAGGCGAATAACAGACTGCATGGGACATATAATACCGGTATTGCGCTTGATCAAAAGCTGGTAGATGAAATAACGACATTACTCGATGCAAAAAAAGATCAAAATACAGGCTCGCTGGCTGCAATTACAATATCTGACAATCTCAACCAATTCGTAAAACAAATCCTGACAGATGTATATAACGGGAACTTCACCGAAATCCATCGGCATTTAAAAGATGAAAGACTATTAAAACTAATAATGTACTCATACATTTTAGAACTTAGTGATATAATCAACATAATAAATTTTACTCTAAGAAAACTTGATTCTGACGGGGCGCTAAAAGAGCTTCTTGATTCCTTAAACGCTTTCATTGAAAAAGTAAAATTTCACCCGCAGCTACTTCAGATCAAGGCAGAACTTCTCAATGCATTGGGCAAAAATAACAAAGAATATCTGCTGCAAAGCGCCGAGCTCTATATTGAGATGTCATTAATGCCTTATTTGAAGAGGGATATCAGAAAAAAATGGTTTGATTTGGGAATCAAAGTCCTGCAAGAAGGAGAACTATTCATTAAAGCAGATCAGCTGTATGGAAATTTGAGCTATTTGTTCAGTACCCCGCTTTCCGAACGACGATGGAACCATGCAAAACTCATGATTTTGGAAGGCGTGTATAAAAGCACTTTAACCGCAATCGATGAATATGTGCGGGGTCAGCTCGCTACAGATCCACTCGTTCCTGAACTGATACTCGAAGCAAGCAAGATAAACCTGGTTTTAGGAAACCTGGATGATGCTGACAAACTGGTAAATTCAATAGATTTACTCAAATACAAAATATCTCCAATACAGCGCGCAATAATGGACAAAAAAAAGATTCTTTACTCGGATGCTCTTCTGCAGCGAGCGCTTATAGATATCGAAAAAATTATTGTTTCACCAGATGCAAATAACAAATTTAGAGCTCTGATAAGGATCAGATCTAACCTTGATGAATATATAGAAAGATATAAGGACTATTATAATGATGAAAATATTGATCTCTATATGGCAACAGCCTATAAACTTTTAATCCATGCTTCCATAGAGCAAAATGACAGCTTGTCTGCAGTGAAATATATGCAGGATGCCGAAACACTGAACATCAACAAAAATAATATAGAGCAAAACAGCTTTATAGACATACTTCTCAGCAAATCTTATATGCTATATTTAAACCGGGATTACAATAACTCCGCCATCGCCGCCAGCAAGGCAGAAAATCTATCAAAAGACCCGAGAAGAAAGTTATTCGCTAAAATACTTAATGCAAAGTCTAAAATCCGGCTCAATAGTTACACACAGGAATCCATTGATTCGCTTATAAAAGAAATCGATTTGCTGCTTGCAAAGGATGATGTAATACGCGAGGTTAAAGACTTCCTAAAATCTGAAAAAGACGTTATACTAGTTCTCTATGGACAAAGATAATATCATCCAGTACCTCGACTGGATAGACAAGCTCTATACTGAAACGACAGAGATATTACAGGTCGAAATTGCAGACGGGAAAAGCATGGATATAGAACTAATACTGCAAAACCTCGAAAAAAAAGACAATCTGATGACAGAAATTGAGACAACTTTCAATACAGTGGAAAAAGAGATCAAAAACAACAGGATTCCAAAGGAAGGAATCCTAGCAGACTCCATAAGCGCCAGAATGGAGGTGATGCGGCAAAAAATCTCCAAAATACAAGAGATGAGCGCGAAAACAATAGAGATTTTCAAGGAGCGCAAGTCTGAAATAGAAGAGAAATTGAAGACTCTGAGAAATAAAAAACAACTCACCGCAAAATACAGTTTTCTCAAAGATGACTCGGAAAACAAATCCAGCTATTTCGACACGAAAAACCGTGACAAAAATAAACAATAAAACATGTCAAATTCCGGAATCGATGAGCTAAAGACAGAACTCAAAAAGGCCATAAATGCCATCGATGAGCTGAAAACCCGGCTAGCCCAAAAAGAAAAAGAAATCACCGAAAAATCAAAACTTGCAGTTCTTGGAGAGCTTGGCCTTGGATTTGCGCATGAAATAAAAAATCCGCTTTCTGCAATAACAACATACCTCGATCTCTTAAACAATTCGATTTCTGATGAATCTCAGAAAAGTATCCTGAAAAAATTAAGACATTCTGTATTGGAAATTGATATTATAACTAACAATATGCTGTTCTACACAAAGGAATTAAAGGCAGAAATCTCTTCTATAGATTTAGAGGCGCTGATTGATGAGACTATAGCAAGTTTAGAAGTTGCAATCGGCAGAAAAAATTTAAAAGTCACAAAACAAATCAGTCATCGAGTTATTAATGGAGATTACCAGCTTCTCAAAAGATCTCTTGTCAATCTTATTGCAAATGCAGCAGACGCGAATCAAAACGAAGGATCTATTCTGGTCGAAACCATAACTTCGAACGGTCAATGCTGTATAGCCGTTGAAGATACCGGCACAGGCATACTTGATCCTGGCAAACTTTTTCAGCCGTTTCATACAACAAAGGCAAAAGGAATGGGACTGGGCCTTGCGCTGGTAAAAAAATTTATGCAGGCGCAGTCCGGGAATGTATCCTTAAAACCTCCAAAAACCTTTAACGGAGCAAGATTTGAACTAACTTTACCAATAAAACAATGAACATACAATCCAGGTTATTATGAAAAACAGTATTTTAATTGTCGATGATGAACCGGGCATATGCGATGCGCTCAGCATTTTCTTCAACGAAAAAAATTTCATTGCCGAAACAGCCGGCAACATCACCGCAGGGCTTCAATTCGTAAATAAAAGAAAATTCGACGCGATAATCTGCGACTTTAAGCTGCCCGATAAAACCGGACTTGACTTTCTGAAAATCCTTAAATCCTCTGAAATCGAAACTCCTGTCATTATAATTACGGCATATGGAGAGGTTGAAAATGCCGTAGAATGTGTTAAAGCAGGAGCCTTTCATTACGTCCAAAAACCTTTCCAAACAGATGCTCTTTATAATCTTGTGAGAAAAGCTATTGAACTCACATCCCTTAGGCTCAATGCCAGAAGTAATTTAACTCAAGAAATAGTATGGGGAAACAGCCAGCAGATGCAGGATCTGCGGGCCATGATCTTTAAGGTCGCAAAAAGTGACTCTACTTGTCTTATTACCGGCGAAACAGGATCAGGCAAAGAAATGATAGCAAGGGCAATTCATTCCTCCAGCAGCAGAAAAGACAAACCTTTTATTGCAGTAAATTGCGCAGCGCTTTCTGAAACTCTGCTTGAATCTGAAATATTCGGGCACGAAAAGGGAGCCTTTACCGGGGCTGACAAATCAAGGGTCGGCAGGTTTGAGCTCGCCAATGGCGGTACAATCCTGCTCGATGAGATAACAGAAACATCGCTTCCATTTCAGGGCAAACTTTTGCGCGTTCTTCAGGAAAAGAAATTTGAACGTGTCGGATCATCAGCCAGTATCCCTGTTGATGTAAGGATAATAGCAACAACAAATCGAAATACCGATGAAGAAATAAAAAAGGGGAAATTTAGACAGGACTTATTCTTCAGATTAAATGTGATACCGATTAATATACCTCCGCTCCGCGAACACCCTGAAGATATTCCGGAACTGATCACATATTTCATTAAACAGCTTGGTAAATCAAATACTGCTATTACGAAAAATGCGATAAGCCTGCTTCAGAAATACAGCTGGCCAGGCAATATCAGGGAACTCAAAAATATAATTGAAAGAGCAATCACACTTTATTCTAACAGCATAGATGAAAACATGATCTCGCCATGGTTGTTTTCCGGATCAGTCACAGCAAACGATCCGGATCTTTATGATAAACTTGTGGGAATCCCGCTCAAAGATGTCGAAAGCAATCTGATCTCATCAGCACTAAAAAAATTCGGCGGCAACAGGGAGAAAGCGGCTAAATCACTTGGCATCACAGCTCGAACGCTTTATAACAAGCTAAAAGAGAATACATAACCAGAATACAAAAATCAGAAGACAGTATACAGGGATTCAGGAAAAAATATCCGGAGTATCTACGTGCTTTTCAATAAAATCTAGTAGCGACAGATCCTCGAATGCAGGGGCAAGGAATTGGACCCCTATTGGAAGCCCTTCTTTGCTGAATCCGACAGGAACATTTATCCCCGGTGTCCCTGCAAGATTTGCAGTAACTGTAAATACATCGCATAGATACATTTTCAAAGGATCGTCGAGTCTTTCTCCAAATGTGAATGCCAGCATCGGAGATGTAGGGGTCATGATAAAATCGCACTTTTTAAACGCATTATCAAAATCACCTCGGATAAGCCTTCTGACTTTGAGCGCTCGCTGATAATAGGCGTCATAATAGCCTTTAGCCAAA
>JACQRL010000444.1 GCA_016206485.1 Planctomycetota bacterium
ATACTATATATAACGTAAAATTATTTTAAAAGGCATTTTGTCTGGATTATTCTACAAGATTAATCTTCGATTACAAAATCTTTTATTTTTTGCGGGTTTTCCTCTAGTATTTGAATATTTTGAATAATAGCATATTCAGGCCCCTTTTGAGCCCATTTTATCATAAACTCAACATCTTTTTTTGTACCTTCAAAGACTGCTTCTACTCTTCCATCTGGGTTATTCTTTACCCAACCATTGACATGGTTCTTTCTTGCCATGTGTGCGCATGTAGCCCTGTAAAATACTCCCTGTACCCTTCCAGTGACTATGATTCTAACCCTTCTGAGTTCCATTTCGTTAAAACTTGTTCTATTGTATAAAAACTTGAAGCATTTATTAATTGATTGAGTCTCGATATATCTGCAATGGTGTTATTCTGATATTTTTCAATAATAGGGTTATCGAAGTATTCGATGGACAATTTTGTTCCAAGAACCTTGTAGATAATTTCTACAATCTTATTGAACGAAGTCGCATTGCCTGTGCCGACATTTAATACATCGTAAGAAATTTTTTGCAGCACGCTTTTTGTAGTGATTTTAACAACATCTTGTACATAGATGTAATCCCTGCGCTGCTCGCCAAATTTGAAAAGTCTCGGTTTGATCCCCTTCTTCATTTTAAAGTATAGTTGGGTGACCATGTTTGCGGCATTTCCTTTAAATTTTTCATTTTCGCCATAAACATTGAAATATCTCATGCCGAGTATATGAGGCACAGATGTTTTGGAATCCTTTGCAATATCTTCCAGTTTTGCCTTGCTTTCAGCATATATATTTAATGGATTTCTGGTGTTACTTTCACTCATAGGTGGCTTTCCATTCCCGTATACGGACGCGCTTGACGCATAAACAATGGGCAATTTATGGCTTGATGCGTATTCAAGCACAACTCTAAATCCATCTACATTTGTATTCATTATTTCTTTACTAGCAACAGTTGTGTCTGTTATTGAAGCCAGATGAATAATAGCTTCAGGGCTGAAATCATTTGCCTTATGAAACCAGTCCGTATTCTGAACATCTGATCTGATAAACTGAGGTTTACAATCAGTGAAGTTTTGCAAAGACCCAGTCAATAAATTATCAATTACTAGTACACTAGCATTATAGTTTTGTTCTAGATATCTCACTAAATTACTTCCGATAAATCCTGCGCCTCCAGTTACCAGGAATCTCTTATACATTTTTAACTATCTTCATGTTTATTTGGTGACAATACTTATTAATTTTGGCGAGTTTGTTTGCTTATCACGCACGATGAAAAATTTAGCAACTTGTCTTTGCTCAATATATTTTTTCACTTTTTCTGAAGCCATACAGTTTTTCTTTAAAAAATCATCATTTTGGTCTTGTTCAATTGGGATTTGAGCACGAACTTTTCCGTCAATTTGAATCGGGATTTCCTGTCTTGATTCAACTGCCCATTCTGTAGAAGATTTGGGCCATTTCGCATGTTCCAGAATCGAAGGTTTATACCCCATTTGTTCCCATAATTCCTCTGCAATAATTGGTGCAAATGGAGCAATAGTAATTATCGAAGTTGTTATGAACTCTTTCAGAGTTTCAAGCTCATTTTTATTCACAGGGATTAAGTCTGGTTTTAATTCTTCATATAAGTTTAGAAGTTCCATTATTGAGGCAATTGCTGTATTGAAGGCAAAGTCGTTTTCCAAAGATGCTGTAGCACGTTTTGTGTGTAAATGCGTTTTTCTTTTTAGTTGAACGAAATTATCAGATAATTGACCATCATTAGTAAGTTTAATCGAACTGATTTTGTCTATCAATTCGCTCAAATTGAAAATGAAGCGGTTGTAAAACCTGGTTATACCTTTTATGAAATCAGGATTCCATTTTACTTCTTGATTTGATGGGGCTGCAAAAAACATTGTCAGTCTACTGACATCTATACCGAATTCTTCTAGTAAATCACCGGGAGCGACAACGTTTCCCTTTGATTTTGACATAATATCACCGGCTTTGTCTAAAACCATGCCATGATTAAAAAGTCTGACAACTGGTTCATCTACAGGTATCATTCCTGCATCGTATAAGACCTTTGTGATAAATCTGAAGTAAAGAAGATGTCCACTAGCGTGCTCGATACCCCCTATGTATAAATTAATGGGCAACCATTTTTTTGCTTCTGATAAACCCCAAGGGTTTTCATTACTTTTAGGATCAAGATATCTGAACATGTAAAAAGATGAATCTACAAATGTATCCATTGTATCAACGCATCGATTTGCTTCTCTACCACATTTGCTGCAAATCGCATTTTTAAACTGGGCTGAGTCCTCTAGCGGAGATCTTCCTTTCGGAGTGAATTCCTTAACATCATCAGGGAGTAGGACTGGCAGATCTTTTTCGCTGACAGGAGTTATTCCACATTTTTTGCAGTAAAGTATCGGAATTGGAGCCCCCCAATAACGCTGTCTTGATATAAGCCAATCACGGATTTTATAGTTTATCTTTTGCCTGCCAAACCCTTTATCAACCGCATAATTTACCATTTGAGCCCTTGCTTCTGGACTTGTTAAGTTGTTGAATTGCTCTGAGTTTATGAGCAGGCCGTCATTAACGAAACACTCTTTTTGTATTGTCTCTTGTGACTTTATTACTTGTGAAATATCTAAGCTGTAAGTTTTAGCAAACTGGAAATCTCTTTCATCATGTGCAGGAACTCCCATAACAGCTCCCGTTCCATAAGACATCAGAACATAGTCGGAGATCCATATGGGAACTTTTTTATTGTTAAATGGGTTTATTGCATAGAGCTCAGTAAAAACTCCATTTTTATTTTGTGTGCTGGTTCTGTCTATTTCGGATTTAGATATTGATGCTTTAATATAACTGTTTACTTCTGCTTGCTTGCCGTGAGGAATTAATTCAATAATTTTTGAATATTCGGGTGCGACAGATAAGAATGTGACCCCGAAAATAGTGTCGAGCCTCGTGGTGAAAATTGTTACTATACGATCAGTCCCCGCAATTTTAAAATCTATTTCAACTCCTTCACTTTTGCCAATCCAGTTTTTTTGTATTGTTTTGACATTTTCAGGCCATTGATCTAATTTGTCTAAATCTTTGAGTAAACGGTCAGCATAATCTGTGATTTTAAAGAACCAGCAATTGTCAAGTTCCTTTTTTGTTACATTTCCATGGCATCGCCAACATCTGCCGCTTTCTGCTTGCTCGTTAGCAAGGACTGTCTTACAGTTATCGCACCAATTAACGTTTGATTTTGACTGGTAAGCCAAGCCGTTTCGATAAAGCAACAGAAATAGCCACTGTGTCCATTTGTAATAATCTGGATTACAAGTTAAAATTTCCCTGGACCAGTCATAGCTCAGTCCCATTTTTTTTAGTGTAATTCGGCCTGTGTTTATATTGTTAATTGTCCAATCTCTGGGATGAATATTTCGTTTAATTGCAGCCTGCTCAGCAGGTAATCCAAAGGCATCCCATCCGAATGGATGAAGCAGATGTTGACCTTGTAATCTTTTATACCTGTATATGACATCGCCTATCGTATAATTCCTGAAGTGTCCCATATGAATATCCCCTGAGGGATAAGCAAACATTTCAAGATAGTAAGCATGATTTTGCGGGTTTGAGGGTGTAGAATATAAATCGTTGTCATGCCAGTATTTGAGCCACTTTTGATCTGTTATTTTGAAATCCATTGTTAAAACATTGTATTATTTACAAGTGTTTTATCAAACATAGAGTCGTTGAGTGATAATAAGCAAATAAATACTAAAGATAATAAATCGAATTGAACAAAATTGGTGTTATATTTTCAGAAGTTGTTTTTGATAATAAGTCTGCTTGTTCCAGGCATCGAATCGATTCTTTGATGTGATCATAACTTGTTCTTCTCGAGAAGTTCAAATATTTTTGAGCGTCATACCTTATTGATAACTTCGATGACAATTCCTTTAAATCAATGGGGTCTTTAAATGCTTTTATAGCCGCAATCTTCCTCAGAAACCACAGTATTGATCCAATCACCAATGGAGTGGTTTTTTTTGACCCTTCATCTATACTGGAGTCAAGTATAGATTTCAAGTGAAAGACAGCATCCTCTTTTTTACCGTTAAGTAACAAACCGATTATACCAAAAATATCGAATTCCTCTTTTTGTTTTACAAGCAAATAGAGATCGGGCACATTACCCCCTGCTTTTAGATAATTGATGATCTTTTCCAATTCTATATGCCATGGATAAAAGGAATGCTCTAATAAGTCAGTCAAATAAGCAGTGTTTTTTTGATCCAGTTCAATTTGTTCAGCTGCTAGAATAGACTGAATATTTTTTTGGGTCAAACTGAAATCATCGTCACTGATCACTGTAATATTATCAAGAAGAACAAAGCGTTTATCTATTTTTGATGCCATTATAAGGAGGCAAGTTTCACCAGGTATTTTAAAGGTAAATTCTCTTATTGTTGATAAATCAAGATCAACATCACAGAGTACTATCATTTTTGTAAACGTAAACTGAGCGAAAACTTCAAGGTTTAGGCTATCAGTCTTTTTGATAATGTATTCGCTTTTCGATATATGCTGTGTTATTTGATCCTTATAATTTTTACTGCAGATTATAACTTTATGTAATAGTTGTTTTTTATCGATACTGGATATAAACTCATCTAACTTAATTTTAATCATTTATGGAAGATAACGTATTTCCTGTGAGGAGGGTCAGATTATTAGTGAATCCAATAGCTGGGTACGGATTATCTAAAATTATAATACCGTATATTATATACCACCTGGAAAGGCAAAACATTAAGTATAAAATATTTGTTCCTGAATCCGATACAAGTATAAACAAGTATTTGTGTGATTTGTCTGATGACGAGTTTGTGGGTTTTGTTGGCGGTGACGGGACATTCCACTCAATTCTTAACAATATCAGTGATTTTAGTCATCCTATTTGTGCATTTCCAACTGGTACAGGGAATGCATATGCTAAAGAACTTAACTTGCCGAGAACCACGAAAAAGATCGTTAATTTGATTATGAAAGGTCACTATGTTGAATGGCTTCTTGGATATGATTCAATTTCACGGATAAAATTTGGTTTATTTTGCGGTGCAGGTTTTCACTCACAGGTTATCAAGCATTTTCAGATTAATAGAAAAGGACCAACACTAATAACCTCCTATATTAAATGGGGTTTACACTGTGTAAAACGTGAGACATTACCAAGGATCTGCGTAACAATTGATGGGAATCAAGTGGTAAACGACACGTGTTGGGTAGAAATATTTAATGTATCGCATTATGGCGGGCCTCTCAGGCTGCTCCCATTTGCGAATCCTAAGGATGATTACTATAACGTAATAATTTTTAAAGGAAAAACAAAACGTGACGTGCTGAGATTGCTGTTGACAGGATTTATTAGATATCTAGGTAATCATAATTATTGCATAAAAGATATAGAATCTTATCAAGGCAAAAATATTTCTATTAGTTCACCATCGAAAGTTCCGTTCCATATGGATGGAGATTATAAGGGTTACTTACCGGTAGAAATTTCTCCACTTGTAAAGCGCCTGAAATTTATATGTTAAGAAAGATAAAACGAATTTTGATATCAAATCGTGGCGAAATCGCATGCAGAATTATAAATACCTGCAAAGCGCTTGGAATTCAAACTATAGTCCCTTACTTGCAGATTGAAGAGAATGAAACATTCGTTAAAAATGCAGATATTTCAGTCACAGTTTCAAACGACAACGGATTGAATCCATATTTGGATATCAAAAAGCTGTTAAAAATTGCCAGGGAATCAAAAGCTGATGCTGTACACCCGGGCTACGGATTTTTATCGGAAAATCCGGAATTTTCAAAGGCATGCAGTCAAAGTGGCCTTATTTTTGTTGGGCCTGATTATAAGTCGATGTCAAGCTTATCGAGCAAAACATCAACAAAGGAGCTGTGTAAGAAGCTTAATATTCCAGTGATCGAGGCTGTTACGGGTAAGCTTACAAAAAACATGATTAAAAAGTTTTACTCAAAAGTTAAGGGGCCGATACTTATAAAAGCTGCAGCAGGTGGAGGGGGCAGAGGAATGAGAATTGTGAGAAATCTTAATAATATTGAAAACGAAATAAAAGAGTGTCAGAACGAATCTAATAGATACTTTAAAGATCCGACAGTGTTTATTGAAAAATACATTC
Organism: Planctomycetota bacterium; assembly: GCA_016206485.1. Classification (GTDB taxonomy): domain Bacteria; phylum Planctomycetota; class MHYJ01; order JACQRL01; family SBBU01; genus JACQRL01. The sequence continues at coordinate 6,233 of JACQRL010000444.1, forward strand.
AAAATGCCAGACATATAGAAGTACAGATTGTTGGAGACAAATTTAACAACTATTACCATCTTTTTGAAAGGGAATGCAGTATACAACGGCGAAATCAAAAATTGATTGAAGAGGCACCCGCTGATTCCATCCCAAATCATATTAAACAAAAATTATATGATTATGCATTAAAGTTAGTAAAAGAGGTCAATTACACTAATGTAGGGACAGTTGAATTTCTGGTAGATCAGTACGATGCCTTGTATTTGCAGGAGGTAAATACACGACTTCAAGTTGAACATCCTGTAACAGAATTAATAACTGGGATTGATCTTGTTGCATTACAAATAGAAATTGCTGAGGGATATCAAATAAAACAAAGGTTCAATGATCTTTCTTATAGGGGTCACGCAATCGAATGTCGTCTTGTTACTGAAGATCCATATAATAATTTCATCCCTTCAACCGGCATCATAGACAGGGTTAAATTTCCGCATTCTCAATTTGTTCGGGTAGATACATATGTAAAAAATGGGACGGTAATATCTCCGTTATTTGATTCACTTATAGCTAAGATCATATCTCACGGGCTGACAAGATCGATTGCAATTAATCGGTTGTCTAACTATCTAAATGAATTGGTATTAACAGGTGTCAGCACAACTGCCAGCTTGTATCTGCAAATTCTCAAAGATCCAGATTACAAAAATAACAAAATTGATACTAACTATATAGGGAGAAAGAACTTTATGCTCCCGTCTGAAATTTTAACAGCATCATTACTTGTACTGGGTGGACTTCAATATAGCGAAAATAATAAGAGATATCTTTCGTCAAGAAATTTGAACGAAATAAGTATGTGGAAACGTGCTATCCGATTAACGAATGAAAATACTATTTAGTAATAAGACGTATACCGTTGAAGTTCTCAACAGTTCTAATAATTTGTTCACAGCGAAATTGAATAATAAAACAGTTAAGTTTGAATTGATTCATAAAACTAAAAATTCATGCAGAATTAAATTTAATGGTAAACAGTATGACATGATATTTTCAAATGATCAGAAGAAGTATAACTTTTATTG
>JACQRL010000445.1 GCA_016206485.1 Planctomycetota bacterium
ATATCATAAAGATAAAAAATTTTGTAATATGCCGGTTTGTTTCCCTGATGCAGATATGATTCTAATCTTTTGAGAGAGTTATCTATAACACACTTTGCCCATTCTTTATCAAAGACATCAAAATTATCCGGTTCACCGGTAAATTTAACTTCATCTTCCCTAACACTGCTGAGGCTGATTTTCCTCTGTCCGCCACCCCTTTTCTGCCTTGATTCTGCCCTGCTGTTATCAATGAGAAAATTTCGCAGTAATTTTTTTACATATGTTCTGAATAATCCGAGCCCCGGTCTGGCGCTTTCTAACATATTTTTAATCAAAAATTGGGTGAAAAATTCCTGGGTCAGATCCTTAGCGTCTTCATTTGATTTCCCCCATTTCAACCTGATATGGATGTATACCGGCTTCCAATATCGCGAGATCAGATAGTTGAGATTATCCTTATAACAGGCAGATTGCCTGTTTTTTGCCGATAAAATGACCTTCCATACCGTTTGAGGAAAATTCCCGCCTTCCCCTCCTATAGAAGTATTTCCCATACAGGCTAATTTAACGTATAAACCTAAACTCAGACAGAAAAATATCGTGTATTCATACATAGTGGAAAACCTATAAAAAATAAGGAGGTCAATATGGGTAAAATTATCACCATTGTTTCGGTATTAGTGTGTATTATGGGGGTTTTGATATTCAGCAAAACTGCCAAGAATAATCTCGATGAAAAGTTTTCTGCAATAGAAAAACTTCTCACAGAAAAGGACAAGACGATCTCTGATTTAAAAGAAGCCAACCAGAAGCTTGTGTCAGAGCTTTCAAAAGCCAAATCAGTCAGCGCGACAACTGCTGTTAATGATGACACAACAGCTGAAAATAAGACTGTATCCAATACTGTTCAGGAAAAAGAGCAGTCTAAACCTTCCGCAAACAGCGTAAAGACTGCAAGGGAGAATTTGGCACAGCTTCTTTCTCAGAAGTTCCCCGGGCTAGATGGCAAAAATAAGGCTATTTCGGACATGCTGGATTTTGGCTGGGATTCCTACATTGTTGGACTAAAAAAAATCGGCGCAATTTACGAGAAATATGATGAGCAAACAGCAGATCAAAAGGCAATGGAAGCTGTAGTTGACATGATCCCTCAATTTGTAAAACTCGGGCTTTCTTTACAATCACTAAGACTTCCTTCAGAATCTTACGGAGCATTCCTGCTCCTTTCAAAAATATCTGCAGATCCATCGTTAGATCAATACAAAGATGATGTTCTAAAATATTTCGATATGGTTTACTCAGACCAATACGATACACTGCAGGATCAGTTCATCAGCGCAGCCAATGCCTCATCAGTTATTTTTAATCAGTTTAAACAGACACCTTTTTATCATGATCTGCTCGTTATTGAAGAGAGCAATAAAGGAGCCCTTGACTGGTTTAAAAAATCTCTTGCAAGCCATTCTGATATAACCCACGACGTCAAAACCAAACTAAAGAACAGTCTCAACCTTTCCAACGATCAGTTAAAATCTGTACAGGGGTACGTTAACAATTTTTCCGAGGAAATCCTTAAAGTTAAGAATAAACTCGGATTCTTTCAGGCACAAAAACAATTAATTATAAACCTGAGAAGCTCTGGAGTCCTGGCATCAGATCAATATAAAAAGACCAAGCAAATAAGCAGTATGTTTTCAAGCAACCATCTGCAACTGCAATAAAAATGAAATATAGTTATTTTAATGGAGCTAACATGAAGAAAATGATCAAGCTTTCCGGGTTCATTGGAATCATCTCTGTCTTCACAGCATTTTCGCTGTATCAGGAGGATGGAAAAGGGAAAGACTGGGACAAGAAAAAGCCCCCTTCAAGTCAGCTCGAAAAGTTTTTTAAAAATCTCAGCGGAAATTGGAATGGGAAATCACAATATACCCAGCACGGCTACACAGCTGAATCTGAATCAAAACTGAAGATCAATTCAATGCTGAAATCATACTGGTATGATGTTTCTACCACAGATACCAGCCAGTATATGACGCATGAATCAACAATCAGGATCGGTCTCAACACATTAACTGATAAACACGAAGCGCACTATTTCGGCCAGGATGGAATTTATGCGTTTTACAAGCTGGAGTTCTCGAAAGATGGAAATATTATCCAGCTCATACCTTTAGCTGATGAAACCGGCATCGCTTATAAAGGAGAAATAAAAAAAGCTGCCGGCAATACGCTTACAATCTCTTGGGCCAACAAACAAAGCCTTTCTGAAGACTTTAAGATCTTCTATACTGCCAACCTCAGCAAACAGAAAGATAATGCAAAAAAGTAGTGAATTTTTACAATGATGTTTGTGACAGACGATAATACATCAAAACTTGGAAAGCTCCTCACGCAGAAAGGAATTATAACAGATCAACAGTTTGAGCAGGCTTGTGAGGAGCTTGAAAAGCTCATCGAGAATGAGTCAAAAGATGTTTCACTAACTAATATCCTCATTGAGAAAGGCTACACTACAATCCACAAAATTGAGCAGGCATTCAAAGATGAAGGTATCTTTGACAATATCCCTGAAGAAGTCAGGGCCCTTATCGGAAAGGAAGAAAACTACATAGGAAGATATGTAAAAATCAAAGAGATTGGCAGGGGTGGAATGGGACAGGTTTTCAAGGCATATGATACCTCACTCAAAAGGTTTGTCGCAATCAAACTTATGGATTCTGTTTCAGATGATTCGAGGGCAAGATTTCTAAGAGAAGCTGAGACCTTAGCACAGCTTAGACATCCAAATATTGTACCTGTCTACGAAATAGGTGTTCACAATGGCAAATTTTTTATAGCAATGCAGTTCATCGATGGAACAACATTAGATCTGCTGATAGGCAGACTCGCCGTAAGAGATTATATGAAAATCGCAGAAAATATCTCCGGTGCCATCGAGTACGCACACAGCAATAACATCGTTCACAGAGATCTAAAGCCTCAAAACATACTCATAGATAAAAATGGGGCAACTTATGTAACAGACTTTGGCATAGCAAAGAAAATCGAATCAACCATGACACAAACAGGAGACATACTTGGAACACCGCATTATATGTCGCCTGAGCAGGCACAGGGTAATAAAATCGACACTTCTACTGATATATACTCCTTAGGCGCTACGCTCTACCATTGCGTGACCGGTCAAAAACCTTTTGAGAGCGATTCAGGTTTACACCTGATAAACAAAATAGTCGAAAATGACCCTGAATCACCGACAAAAATAAATCCAAAAATACATAAAGATGTCAGCCTGATAATAATGAAATGCCTCCAGAAAGATCCATTGCGAAGATATAAAACTATTTCTGAGCTTAAGGATGATCTGAATAGATACAACAATGGAGAGCCGGTTCTTGCAAGGCCGGTTTCACCGATATATATGCTCTCAAAAAAGATAAGAAAAAACAGGGCGATTCTGGCCATTGTCTCAGTTATTATTTTGATATCAGTTATCGGGACTATTTTTCTTACGGACATAGTGAATAGTTTATATGGAAATATAGCGCTTCACCATCTTGAACTTGGAAATAATCATTATGAATTCATCAATAATGCCAGAAGCCCGGAAGCAAGACGTGAAATTCCAGATCGAGTAGAGAAGGCATTGCTTGAATTTTCAAAGGCTATAGAACTTGATAAAAAACTTGGAGAAGCATATTTGAAAAGAGGGAATCTTCATATCTGGGTCAATGATTTCACAAGCGCATTAACTGATTTTACAAACTGTACCAACTACTCTCCTAATATAAGCGAATCGTATTATATGCTCATTTTAACGAAATGGGTCTCACAATATCTGGATTTCTACTACAAGAGAGTTCCTACTTCAATAGATGAGATTAATCTTCTGAAGAGTTATATCAAAAAATTGAAGGA
>JACQRL010000446.1 GCA_016206485.1 Planctomycetota bacterium
ATAGAAAAAACTTTCAAAACTGAGTCTGACTGCAAACCATCTGACGACTTAGAAACGTCATGTATAATAACAGGCGCATCCACTATGCTGGAACACATGTTAAATTTCTTTACACCATTATTTTGTTAAATATGACTCAAAACAATGCTTCAAGTCTTTTATCCTGGATCTTAAATCCTTTCAATCTTCAATCTGCAATCTAAAATTTAAAGTTGAAATGAGGAGATTCTGCGAGATCGGAAACACTATTTTTCTCAAAATTTCAGGAAAGGACTCAGGTACATTCCTGCATAATATATGCACCAATGACATCATGAAGATGAAGGTTGGAAATGGATTACTTGCAGGATTCTGCAACAGAGCTGGTAAACCGCAGCTGCTTGCGGACATAAAAAAACTTGCAGAATCTGAGTATTTGTTGAGATTTCAAAACACTGAACCAGCCACTGCCATAAACTTCCTCAAACACTATATAATTATGGAAAAAGTTGATGTGGAAAATATCAGCAATAACTATCGATTCTACATATGTGTGACTAACCGGGAAGAATCCCACTGGAAGCTGCCTAATGAACCATTTTCTTTCTCTGTATGGGAAGACTGCTTTATATTTAACAATCCCTGCACAAGTAAAAATGACATCGGCATAATATCGCCTAAAGACATAAGTTCAAGGCTGCAAGCTATGAGTTATGATACCCTTCCAAATGAAGAGCTCGAATCCCTGCGTATTGACTATGGTTATCCGGTTTGGGGCAAGGAGATCACACCTGACTATCTGCTTCAGGAAGCAAATTTAGGTTCGCTTGCTGTCAGTTATACGAAGGGATGCTACACCGGGCAGGAAGTGATAATGCGCATGAAAACCTATGGCGAGCTATCGAAAAAACTTATGTTGATAACTCAGCTCTCTGGAAATTCTACGAACTTACTATCTAATAATATGAACTCTATAACTAAAGATGGTCAAACCATCGGGCAAATAGTAAGCTTTAGCAAAGATCTGGGTCTTTGTTATATAGTAAAACCGCATCACCAGCAACAGGAATTTACAGCAACGTGTGGTAGCTCAAAAGTTGTTATCCGAACTACAGGATTTGATCTGGATTACAACCGATACATTTAGTGAGGGACTATGCCTTGTATGTCAGGTCAGATAGGGATAAAATAGTATATATGCTGTATATTAACGATAATAGCGTGTTTTCGAAGATCCATATTCTACGATCCGCGATCCACGCTCTACTCTCTACGATTTAGAGGAGGTATGATGAAAGGCGAGGCGCAAAATGAGGGGATTTTAGAACGTATCTTCGGTTTAAAAGATCAGCGTCAGAAATTTCTGGATCTGTATTGGGAAGGAACTTTTGAGGACTATCTCAAAATCTTTGAGGAAAATCCAAAAATCGCCAGAAACGCATTCCAAAGGGTCTATGATATGATCATGTTATATGGGATCGAAAAGATAGATGAAGGTGACGATTCTATAATTAAATACAAATTTTTTTCTGATCCGTTTGAAGACGGGAAAAATGCAGTCTTCGGACTTGAAAAACCTCTGATGACACTTGTAAACGCCTTAAAATCTGCTTCTCATTCATACGGAACAGAAAAAAGAATCATTCTGCTCCATGGACCTGTCGGCAGCGCAAAAAGCACTGTAGCAAAACTTCTAAAAACTGGGCTTGAACTTTATTCCAGAAGTAAAGAAGGAGTGCTTTACAGCTTTTCATGGCAGGATGAAAAGGATCCGAATGTTTGGCATTCATGCCCAATGCACGAAGAACCCCTTAAGATTCTCCCCATAGAAAGCAGAAAAGACTACACAAAACAGATCACAAGTAAACATCAGCTTGAATATAGAATCGAAGTAGAAGGAAATCTCTGCCCCTTCTGCCGCTACTACTTTAATACATACATTTCCAAATACAACGGAGACCTTACAAAAATGCTCAGGGATAAAGTCAAAGTGAGAAGGATACTTCTTTCAGAAAAGGACAGAATCGGCATAGGAACATTCCAGCCGAAAGATGAAAAAAATCAGGATTCAACAGAGCTTACCGGAGACATCAATTATCGAAAAATCGCGGAATTTGGTTCAGATTCAGATCCGCGCGCATTCAATTTTGACGGCGAGTTCAACATCGCAAACAGAGGTGTAATAGAGTTTATTGAAATACTCAAACTCGATGTAGCCTTTCTATACGATCTCCTTACTGCAAGCCAGGAACATGTTATTAAACCAAAGAAGTTCTCACACACTGAAATAGATGAAGTAATAATTGGTCACACAAATGAGCCTGAATACAGAAAGCTTCAATCTAATGATTACATGGAGGCATTCAGAGACAGAACACTGAAGATTGATATTCCATATAACTTGCGTCTTGACAACGAACTAAAAATTTATGAAAGAGATTTCAATCCTAAAAAGATAAAAAGTAAACATGTAGCACCTCATCTGATAGAAATAGCATCAATGTGGGCGGTTCTCACCAGACTTGAAGGCCCAAAAAAAGCAAACATTACACTTTTACAAAAACTAAAACTTTACAACGGCAAGTCGCTGCCAGGTATTACTGAGGAAGTTGTAAAGGAGCTAAAAAAAGAGGCGCAAAGAGAAGGCATGGAAGGAATCTCACCAAGATACATACAGGATAAGCTGTCAAATGCGTTGGTCAAAATAGAAGAAAACGGCTGCATAAACGTGTTCATGCTCCTAAATGAACTTGAAAGCGGACTCGATCACCATTCTCTTGTTACTTCTGATGAACAGAAAAGATCCTTCAAGGAACTTCTTGCAGAAGTAAAAGTTGAATATGAAAATATCGTTAAAAACGAGGTTCAAAGGGCAATCTGCGCAGACGAAGAGGCAATAACAAGACTCTTCACAAACTATGTCGAACACGTAAAAGCATACACAACAAACAGAAAAATCAAAAACAAGCTCACCGGAGAAGACGAGGAACCGGATGAAAGACTAATGAGATCCATTGAAGAAAAAATGGATATTCCTGATTCAAGAAAAGATGACTTCAGAAGAGAGTTAATGAACTACATAGGAGCCCTCGCAGTAGAAGGAAAAAAATTCGACTATAAATCCAATGAAAGACTGCAGAGAGCGCTCGAACTAAAGCTGTTCGAAGACCAGAAAGATACAATCAAACTTTCCAGTCTCATCTCCGGAGTCGTCGACGATGAAACACAGGAAAAAATAGATATCGTAAAAACAAGATTAATTAAACAATACAAATACTGCGATATCTGCGCTACTGAAATCCTGAGCTTTGTCGCAAGCGTATTTGCGCGCGGGGAAGCGAAGAAATAACAAAAAAAAAGAATATAGTAGGTAGAATTTAGAATATAGGGGAAAGCATTGAGAAAGATGTTAAAGCGTATCAAAGCTCTCTCTACATTCCATATTCTATATTCTATAT
>JACQRL010000457.1 GCA_016206485.1 Planctomycetota bacterium
AATCCCATCTCCAGGAATAACCGCAATTTTGTAGGTGTTCATCTGATTAAATAAATTCAACTTTTTTAAGTTCTTTTTTAGCAATATCAAAAAGTTTTTTATCTGAGGTTACAAACATTTCAGCCTGAGATAAATAAGCAGAAGCTAATTGTATGCTGTCGAGTGTTTTGATCTGGTAGTGTTGAACAAATTCAACACTTTTATGCTCAAGGTCATCATTCCAGACGACCTTGCCAAAAAAATTAAAATCTATCTTCATCTCTGTATAAATCCGCGCCGCCTCTATAAAAGTAATTTTTCCCTCATGGATTCTACGTTCAACAGCGGAATGCATCTCTATCCAGCAGACAGGAGAAACAATAACGTCGGACAGATCATTTAAAAATCGCACTAAGGTCTCGGAACCCTCTTCTTCAATATATTTTTTGCACAGCGAGGAAGTATCCAGAAAACCCTTCACAGCTTTTCCTCTCTTCTATTTTTAATAACTGTTTGCGATAATGGTTCACCTTTAATTTTGATTCTTTCGATTTTTCTTCTCCATCCAGGATACTCGATGTGCTCATTATGCGGGATAAGATCGGCCACGGGAGAATGTCTCTCTAAAATAATAATCCTTTCTCCTGCCTTCGCTTGCTTAAGATAAGAGGAAAGATGATGGGTTAATTCTCGAATATTTACGGAAATCATGAGCATTACCTCCTTTTAGAAGAAGTATAACATAATATCATACATTATGTAAAACATTATTCTCTCCAATTTTATGGACTTAAACATTTAGTCTTTTTCAAAGACATCAAGAGATTTTATGTAGTAGCCGGGATCCGGCCCCTGCTGGAATTGGGTGATCCTCTTATTGGTTTGAGGATCGACAATATATATTTCATCGCCAAACCAATTGCCGATTACAATGCTTTCTCCAAAACTAGCAAAGTCAAATTTAGCTGGTTTATTAAATGTTGTTAGATAAGGATTTTTAAAATTTTCTCTAGACCAATTCTGCCCTGGAATATCAATAATACTTAATCCGGCATACCATGTTCCTTTTGTTCCAAAAGATACAGAATTGTCCTTTGTCACAACAAGGCCGTAATTATCACGGCCGTCAAATAAAAAATTATTTAATAGAGTCTCGTTGACGGTATCATAAGTAGCAAAGTAGTCTTCTGTCGTTACAAATAATAATGTCCCATCATCGGACACAGTACATCGTCTCGGATTGGGGAATGTGCTAATATCCTTAATCTTTGTTAATGCTCCGGCATCGTAGACAGAGATTAAGTCATTGGTCCCAGAAAAGTCTTTAAGAACATAGAGTTTACTGCTTGCAAGGGCAATGCCCGTTTGATCAGCCCCATCAAGAAAGTCAATTCTTCCTATTTCCTGAAATGAAGATGTTGAATAGACAAGCAGTTGTTGGCTATCATACCTTCGATGAATGTAGGCCTTTGTGCTTTCAGCATTAAAAATAATATCCCCTGGACGAATATCAAAATATCCCCATTGCCCATTAAACAATTCAATTCGTTGTATTTGCTGTCCTGTCAACGGTTCAAAAATATCTAACCCTTTTCCATAATGAGGAGCCGTCCAAACCTGGGTGTTATCCGGGCTCACGCTGATCTCCTCCCCATAGTAGCTCCTATCGTAAGGATTGTCTCCTAGAATGGTGTGGTAGATGGGTTTTTCAGTAAATGGATCTATGGCCATCAGAGAATGGCGGTATTCATTGATGGTAAAAATGAGATCTAAAAAGGAACGTGGCTGTGTCTGAGGGAATTTTATTAAAAATTCCAGACCCCATGTATGAAGGATCGGATTATCTTTGCTACTGCGACCTTCTGTTTTAAATGTCAAAGTCCATAAACCCTTGGCACTCTCTCCAAAAAATTTAGAGAAAGATTCGCTACCGGGATAGCTGGCAAAATCCTCTCCTTTATGAAAATCGGCTCCCATCCAGCCATGAAGGCCATCAACCCATTGAATGACCCCTTTGCTTGTTTTCTCAGCAATGTAGACGTTATTAAAAATATGGAGTTGGGTGCCTTGCGGTGAGGTTAAAATAATGTCAACGATGTCGGTTGGTGTAAAATCAAAATCGATATAGAAATAAAGCTCGTTCATTAGAAAATCATCGGTAACATTAATCGTGTCGACCACCGTTGAATAAGCGGGTAGAAGAAGTTCAGAATTCTTTAGATACGCCTTTGTTATCTCCAGGGCATCGGACAGCTGCAGAGGTTCCTCCTCACCACGCACTAACGTAATATCATAAGGATTTTCTGCTAGATCAGGAGCATGGAAAGAGATTTCCCGGCTAGATAGCAGGGTATAGGCAACGCTTTGGGAGTTGATAAAAATTTGAAGCGGTTCTAAGAAATATTTTCCTTTGATGATAATTTCTCGTCCGGCTGGTCCATGGGAAGGACTTAAGACCTCAAATTCTATGGGAGGTCCAACACTCTCCCCTTGATACTCGAAAGCATCTTTTTTAAGGGCAGAAAGACTAAGTGTTTCGATATCGGCTTCTTTAATAAGCACGTCCATCATTCCTCTTAAATTGGGTGGAGAAACAGTTTCAATAGTTTGATCATCAATCACAGTAACTTCCGCTGCTTGATATTCACCAAACCAGACTTCGGGATATTCTTGTGAAGCGAATCCCTCACCATGAATGGTGACCCTCTCCCCGCCATTAATATCTCCGGAGACTGGAAAAACAGAAAAAATTTTAAAAGGGTTTTCTTGGACAACTAACGTTGCATAACCATATTCTCCCTCTAGG
>JACQRL010000451.1 GCA_016206485.1 Planctomycetota bacterium
CCGGCTACTTTTTCAGGTATCCAGGGGCGGTTAGCTCAGTTGGTTAGAGCACCTGTTTTACACGCAGGGGGTCAGAGGTTCGAGTCCTCTACCGCCCACTTTTGTGCTACTTTATGATACCAAGAGCTTACATTTTGTGAACTTGTTATGCTACAAAAGATTGCTAACTGTTCGCAGCATAACAGTCAGGTTTCCCTATATTGTTGCCTTTGAGGTCGGATATACCTTGACCAGTGGTTTCTGTTTCCAACTTTCATTTAAGAATGCTTCGATTTTGCTCTTAGCTTCTGAGTCTGGGGTTATCACCATAAAAAGATCACCCTCATTAAAATAGAGGTATTCCTCATCTTCGAAGATAATACGGTGCTCATTTTCTCTTGTAAAGTCGTATCCCTCAGGATATCTATCGTAGGTAAATACACCCGTAGTAGTACCTTTTGAATTAAAATTTATGATATGACTAACTGAGTACTTGAAACTATAGAAGAGGCTAGCAGGCTTTCTAAAATTTGTGATTTCCCTTTGTATTTCTTTTGGTATCTCGAAAGTCTTTTCGCCAGCAATTCTACTCTTAATTAATTGAGTATTAAATCGTATTATGAGTTGGTCACGAAATAGCGATTTTTCAGTATAGTATTTAACAGCTCGAATACCTTTGTTTACTAGGAAATCATTACCTAGTACTATTCCGAATTTGCCATACTGCTCTGCGTGTTTAGAATTCTTCAAGCTACTAAGACTAATTTTTATAAACGAAATCATAGCTACTTCTTCCGGTAGATAATGGATGATATTATTACTTGGACGATTATCTTTATCAGTACTCGCAACTACAAGGTCATTCCTACCTTCTATTACTTTAAAGGGCTTCAGTGGAATAGGTTTAGAATTAGGCTCAGGGAAGATAGGGATAAATTCCTTACATTTCGATACTTTGAGCCTCTTTTCCTTTAGAATTAGCTCTATGATTCTGTTAGTTTGCTCTCCTATCTTACCCTGTATAGCTAATTCGCCAAAAGCAAAATGAATAAACATCGATTTATTTCACACCATCAATATGATTTTGCTCAAATACTACTTCTATTATATTTGATGAGCAAGGATGCCATATTTGAAGAGTGATATCCAATGAAGCAAAGGAGAGCATTCACCCATACCATTCAAAATTATATGGTTTTCCGTAACTAGGGCATTTATCGTAATTACATGACCAGGAAACGATTTTTTTGAAAAATATTAGATGCTTCGTTTTATTAGGGTGAGCAGAAGGTTTTCGACAAAACGGACAAAGAGGCGAATCTGCTAGAGAATAATCTATTCTAATTTCTTTAAGGTATTCTTTGTCAAACATAAATTTCAAAGTGTTTTCTAACATCGAGAATGGTAGGCTTCTTATTTCTTCCCAAGTTATAAAAAGACCTTTTCCTCTACGAAACGCATTCCCGAATTGCTTCCAAATCAGGATAGCGTCCAAGTGAGGTTTTAACTCTTCCTCCGGGATATGCTCGAACTCAATCCTAGTCAGGTAATCTATTGCAATTTCTGATAACTGTTTCCCAATACGGTTGAAATCTTCGGCGGTTTCGATATTCGGAGTGAGTACAATCACGGATTCACTCATTCATCTATCACCCTCTAAATTAACTATATATCTTCGAATAAATTAAGACAAGCACTTCACCAATAAGAACATGCCTTACCCTCACAGGTGAAAAACTAACTCAAACGACCTGGTTCTGTCTATTGTGCACTTCAATCGCTCAGCATCTTAAGTATGTGTTTTGCCAGACTGTTGGCGACTTCGCCGTGTCTCGGAACTGGCTGGGAAACTTTGGTTTTTGGATTCTGATACCAATCATGTTTGCCACCGTGACGAATCAAAACACAGCCCATGCTCTTGATTCCTCTGATAAGTTCAGTCCTCTTCATCCGACTACGAGTTCCCCATATTTGCGGACGTGGGGAATCTTTCCGGTGCTGAGGTCTTGGTAGATGTCCTTGAGGTTCTCCTTTAGCTCATCCAGGGTTTTGCCTTGGCTTCTGTAATCGGGGTATTCTTCAAGCCAGCCAACCCACATATTATCTTCCTGGTAGTAAACAAATTTCATCGTTTCCATTTTCAACACCCCTACCCACAAAATCGAGTCATTTGAATTATACCAGAATTTCTTGAATGGGAACATGCTACGCGTTCACAAGCTGAACACTAATTCAAACGTCTTGGTTCTGCGTATTGGGCAGTACCGCCCACCACGATGTAGAATAGCAAGAACCGATTCCGTTTCTTCACGCAAGCCTCGCGGTAAGAGGGGCAGTGTGTATGTAAGCTTGGCTTCGTCTCCCGCAATGCTGACCTCCTTCACGAAACTGCGGATGAATGCTTTCCTTTCAGCTAAGGACCATCGTTCCAGACTGTCCCGGAGGTCGGTGGCGCATTCGCGCACCTCGTCGGCAATGGGTACTTCTAGTGTCTGTTCGGCCACAAAGATATTCAGTTCTTCTCTTCGGGCTTGAAGTTTATCGTATAGCTCTCTTAGAGCGCGAATTCTTGGTCCCACATCGTCAAATGATACTTTGCTGGTTTCAATCACATCATAAAGCCTCTCTAACCGACGGGTGGTGTCCGCGATCTGAGTGTCAATGTTACCTGAGGTCGGTGCGATATATTTCTGAGTCGCTGTTAAATTCCTGACAAACTAACTCCCCCAAAGCGGTCAAATTATCAGGTGTCAACACGTGTTCCCTTATCTTATGGACCACCAGACTCTCCAGTTTGCTAGC
>JACQRL010000458.1 GCA_016206485.1 Planctomycetota bacterium
ATTAAGGAGTATTCTTGTGGTATATGACAAAGGAAAACAAATCATAAATATAAACAGATGCAGGCTTGGAAGTTCAATCGAAGAAGAAGATCACTCGGTAATTGACCAGGTAATCAAAACAACCCTGGCCAACAACGATGAAATATGCAATTTCGGAGAAAAGAGATCAGGACTCTCAACATCGATACTCAGTCGCTATAAGCGCGGGACATTTATAAGTATTCCCATCAGAGCAGGCTCTACAAATCTTGGCGCGCTTTATATCGACAATTTATTATCACCTACTGAACTTTCCGCATCTGCTGTTCAATTTGCAAAGATGATGTCACAACTTGCGAGTCTGGCAATAGAAAATTCTCTCACCGAATCAGGATATCGGAAAGCAACCGGAGATCCCACATATCTAGGGAACAGATTAGAACAGGAGATTAACAGGTCAAAAAGAGAAGGAAAAAAGACATCGCTCTTCTTTCTTGAAGTAGCAAATCCATCCAAACAGAACAAAATCAGCACTGATAAGATTAATCTTATTATACACGAAATAAAGGAGCTTCTTGACAATCTGCTCAGAAACTATGATTTCACTACAATAAATTCATACGAGATAGAAACAACCAGAGATACATTAAATTCCGTCAGATTCAGTCTGGTTATTTCAAATGCCGACAAAACAGCTGCAGAAAAGATTGCAAAAAGACTCATTTCAACCCTCGAAGAATCCCAGTTCAATACACTGACATGCAAAACCGGCATTGCGATCTATCCGGATGATGCGCAGGAAAACAATGTGCTCCAGACACTCTGTGACGAAGCCCTTTTTATGGCAAAAAACGATAAAACTAAACCTTTCGTATTTGCATCTGAAATAGCAAGCAAATCTGAATCGATAAAAAACAGCGATGAGCTCACAATCAGTTACTTGAACAGGCTGTCGGCTGCTTATTCGCTCAAAAATTCAGCATCTCATATTTTGAATTTGTTGTCGCAATCGCTTGCTGCAAAAAGAGCGTTTCTGGTTCTTTATGACAATCCCCCCAATGAGACCCAGATAGAATATAAAGCACTGCATAATTTTACAACCGAAGAATTCGAAAATTCATTTCATAAGATATACCATGAAATTATCAAAGAAGCGATTCATTCGAGGACACACCAATTAGTTGAAAAACAGTTGGTGAGCAACACTTTAGACAACAAAATGATCATGATAATAGCCCAGCCTCTTTTTAAAGACAATATAGCAAAAGGAATTGTCGTTTTAGACCGCCCTTCAGAATGCGGCCAATTTTCTGACGACCAAATAACGATTTTTAAATACATAATTAAAGAATCAGAAAGAATCCTCCAAAAAGAATCACTCAATTTAAGCAATATAGTATCTCAAAAGTCAACCACCTCGAATCGCATTGAATCAGAGAAATCACCAATAAACGTAATAAGCTCATCTCCTAAAACCAAAAAGCTTGTCAAAACCGCCGATGTTATTTCACAAGTTGATTATCCCGTAGTTATTCAAGGAGCAAAAGGCACAGGGAAATTACTCATATCAAAATATATCCATCAAAACAGCGGTCGAAGAAACGGTTCTTTCTTGGTCGTAGACTGCAAAGATCTCCCTGACAATGCATTTGACGCTGACAGTACATTTAAAGTAGCAATTCAAAAGGATAAAAAAGACGCTAATATGGTAATACTCGAAGCCTGTGAGGGAGGAACTCTTGTTTTGAGGCACATTGAAGAGCTCACTAAACCTCTTCAGAAAAGAATATTGGCAATAATTGAAGAACCAAGATCATCCAGATCCAAGCATCAAAATCTGTTTGCTCCAAATATACGCTTTCTTGCGACGACAAACTGCGATCTTGAAAAACTTGTGGAGCAAAAGAAATTCAGGGCCGATCTGTTCAACAGACTTGCAATACGAAAGATTGAAGTTCATCCATTAAAAGAGAGAACTGAGGACATTCCGCTTCTTGCTGATCAATATCTGACAACACTGTTCAAAGAGAATATAATCCCGTCCAAAAAACTTTCTGCTGATGCGACAGATCTTCTGATAAAATATGAATGGCCGGGGAATATACCTGAGCTCTATGAAGAACTCAGAACAGCCGCCCTAAAAACGGCGAGCGATACCATTACAAGCACAGATCTGTCAGCCAGATTCAAATCGTTTGATCCCATGCATGAGCTTGTTTCCGAACAAAGTTATTTGAGCGAAAAACTGGAAAAATTCGAAAAACTCATCATTTTAAGCTCCTTAAAACAATCCGGCAACAGTATACAAAAAACTGCTTATTCCCTTGGAATAGACAGATCTACCCTGTGGAGGAAATTACAAAAATACAATATTGAAGTGGAAGAGTAGCTAATAGCAGCCAGCAGTTAGAAGAGTTTGCGGCCGAGGGCTTTGGCTGATTCGATAAACAGACTGAATGAAGGCGTACGTCTCATTGTTTTCAAAAGTACTGACGGTCTGAAATAAAAAGAAAGGTTCGCCATCTTTATCATTTTCTCAAGTTCTTTGGTAGAAAAATTTTCATAAGAAACAATCGAGTTATGCTGTACGCTGACAGGATTGTAATCTCCGTTGATAAGCCAATTATTATCCTTCGCTACCTGATAAAACTCCGTCTGTGGAAATGGCGTCATAATACTATACATAACCGCATCTGCCCTCACTTTCTTTGCCTGATCCATAGTATATTCAATTTCCTCTCTGCTTTCGTACGGATTTGCTCCAATCAAGAGGTTAAGCTTTACAAAAATCCTGTACTTCTTCAGAAGTTTGACTGCCTCATAAATAGTATCTACTTTCATGTCTTTCTTTACAAAATCCAAAGTTTTCTGAACAAACGACTCTACGCCCATATCAACATAAACGCAGTTGGCCTCACTTAATGATTTCGCAAGTTCATCGGTAATATTGTCTGCCCTGGCAAGACATCCCCATTGAATACCTATTCCCTTGATACCTTTACATATTTCAACTGCCCTTTTATTATCAAAAGTAAACAGATCATCTATAACACTGACTGATCTGTATCCACTTTTCTCCAGTAGTCTGAACTCCTCAATAACATTCCTGGGACTTCGCGCCTTTACATCCGGCTTTTTGAAATTACTAAACCTCTTGTTTTCAATTTCTCGAGCGTACCCTATAGAATTCGGAACACAATAGATGCATCGATATGGGCAATTTCGCGCAGTCAGCATAGCTGTAAAAGGCTTGCGCGGTATTTTTGGGTTAAAATACAGATTCTTATCAACCAATAATCTGTCGGGAAATGGCAATTCGTCAAGATTAGATATTAAATCAGTTGGAGGATTATTTATTATGCTCTCATTATTTTTATATGAAATTCCCTTGATCGTAGATGGAACAACAGAATTTTTGGATCTTACTTCCTCAGCAAGACTTAATAGAGTAAAATCTACTTCACCTCTCCCGACGTAAACATTCTCATCCTTGTTTCTCAGATATCTCTCAGGATAATTGGTCGGACCTGGTCCTATGTATACCACCGGGATATTCCCTCTTAACTTTCTTATATGTTCCAGAGTGCCTATATCGATTTCCATCGATAGAAAAACCGAATAGATAACATACATTTTACTGCTGTCGTTCTTAAGCCATTCAAAAAACTTTTTCTCTGAAGTACCATCGTTTGCCGCATCATTGTATTCAACTTCAAAACCATGCTTCTTCAACAACGCCGCATACCCTAATACATAAATGTTAGGAAATGCGTAAAGCGTGTATGTACACCCAAAAACTTTTTCTACGTTCCTTGTTCCCTTATACACAGGTGGATTAATAAACGATATTTTCATCACTTATTAATTGTATTAACGCCATCAAGCTTTGATAGTATTGTTTGATTCCCTTCAAAGATAGTCCTTAGTTTGTCGATATATGAAGATTTGTCAATTACATCGCTTGTCTTCAGTAATTTAACTATCTCATCAAAAACAGAGGCATCCTTCGATATTGATACGTAATCTACATATCTCTTTAAAGAATCCTGAAACATCTTCACCGAGTAATATGATTCTGCCAATCTTTTTAAAATATCGGCATTTAACGGATACTTTACAGCAGCACGCTCTAAAACTATCAGCATTTCCCCTTTATTGCCTGTTTCATTATAGATTTCTGATAAGGATACAAACTGCCAGACATCCGGACTGGCTTTAATTAATCTCTTCAAAACATCGATAGCCGAATCATAATCTTTTACACCAAGCATATATTTTACCATGTACAAACCTATCTGAGGAAACCTTCTTTGATACTCCTTCGGGTCTGCAAGCTTCTCGACCTCTGTAAACAAATAAAGCATAGTCTCATACTGGCGATGATCATTCAATATGTTCCCAACTTCACACAACCAGTGCAGATGTTGAGCAAAAATGTTTTTATGCAAATCAATCAGGTCGTAAATAATATCATCCCGGTGATTAATAATGAGAAACGAATAAATTTCTGTCGGATAGGTTAATTCAAAAGTTTTTATAAGATTCAACAGATTTTCCTTATCCATATCGGCAAAATTATTCAGAAACAGCCCGATACGCTTTGGGTCCATCATATCTACCTTTGAAGTGCTCTCAAAAACGATACGTCTGTAATCCTCAATGCGTGTTTCTTTATACAACCGATAATACACAACGGCCCTATAATAATTTACATCCGGATTATATGGCGCGGCTGAAAATGCAGCGTCATAATACAACTTCGCAAGATCGAAATTGTAATCAACACTTCGAGACGCGCTTATTAATAATAACCTGTAATTAGACGGAGAGTATTTCAAAACTGCGGGATTTTCGACAGATTCCGGCGCATCGTAACGGCTCATTCTAAACACAAAATAATAGATCATAAGAAATACAAACGGGCAGAAATTAATTGCAAATCTGATCCTCGAAAATTCGACCATCTTCACCGTCTTAGAGATGAGATATCCCACCGTGAAAGCGAATAACATTGCATTAGTTGGAATTCTCAGATTGAAATCGAATATAAAATTTATAAGGCTTACCAGGAATACTGAGAAAACAACTTTTCTGAAAATACTCTCGCTTCTGCGTACATAGGAAATTGAAAGTAGAAATAATAATGCCAAAATAATTATTATTGCTAATCCTATAACAACTCCAAAATCAGCTAGAAACGCCAGGTACTCGTTATGCGGATGCTGGTAACGAGCCAATATTCCTCTCGTAACGTTGTACTTCTCAAATGCATATAAGAACGATCCTGGTGAAATCCCGACAAGAAAATTATCCCAAATTAGACCAAACGTGTCCTTCCATAAATGTAACCTTCCTGAAGCGCCTCCTAATCCCTCTTCTAAAAATCTTCTGATAATTCCAAAATCATTTAACAGCACAAGCGCAAATATTCCAATACCTGTGCCAAGGACCAAGGCGACCATATATTTCTTTTTTGCTTCACGCGGAAGCAGGATAAACATGACTAAAACCCCGCCTGTCAATGACAACAAAGCTCCTCTTGATTTTGAAAGCACCGCAGAAATAAACATCAAAAGTGTCATGATACTGTAAATCAGCCCCTTATGAAAATTCTGATCAGATAAAAACCATCCCCTACGTTCACGAAATTTAGATATGGAAAAATAGATTCCGAACGGGATAATACAGGAAACAAAGAACCCAAAATGGTTTCTGTTAACAAATGATCCTGTAGTGAAATCAGTATAGAGTCTTTTACCGAGTGCTGAAAAGATAAATGAATCTGCTTTAAAAAAGTAAGCATACAATGCGTAACAGGTCTCTAAAAATCCTATCACAAACAAAAATTTGAAAAATTTTCTCCCGCTCATCTCCGCAAAAAAAGCCGCTGAAAGCAAAATCAGAAAAACTATATTAAAAACTTCAAGCCATCCCTCTATGGCAAGCCAAGTATCTATACTCATCGGGGCATATCCGCTTTGTATGCCTATATTGTCTCTTATACTGTAAATTGAGGGCGCAATTATTTTATGGAGCCACAAAGGTGACGGGATAAGCTGAATAAAACAAAGTCCTGAGAGTACAAGAACAAAAATCCAAACCTTTCTGTTGCATTTGAATTTAAATATTACCAGAGTAAATAGGATTAGCGCGCAGCTGATAAGTTTAAATAAGCTGTACACACCTCCGTGCAACATTAATGAAGTCAGCAGTAAAATCGTCAGCAACGCATGAACAAAGTACTTCATTTTAAATGTGTACGATGATAGCTCAAATATGTCTTGTGAAAAACGTTTTTATCGTGTCGCACACATATTTGACCTGTTCAGAAGTAAGATATGGATAAAGTGGAAGTGAAAGAAGTTTGCCCTTAACATCCAGAGCATTTCTAAATCTGCTCTTTTCAAAGGAATTACCGAACAATTCCGGCAAAATATAGGGATAATATGAGAAGGTTCCTATACCGTTCTTTTTAAGTAACTCTGCAAGATCAGGAGCCCTATCGGTTTTAATAGAATACAGGAAATAATTTGACCCTTCTTTGAAAACAGGCGTAGTAACTTGCGTGACTGCTCTTAAATTTTCATCATAAATTTTGACCAGTCCCTTGTTTCTTTCTATGTACTCTTCAAGTAAACCAAGTTTTATATCTAAAAATATTGCCTGTAATGAATCAAGGCGCGAGCAATATCCGATAAACTCGTGCTGGTTCTTTGAGATCCCGCCATGGTTTCTCAGCTTGCGAAGTTTCAGTGCTAATTCCTCGTTATTTGTCGTGATAATTCCTCCATCCCCGATTGTTCCGAGTATTTTTGTGGGATAGAAACTAAAACATGCAAGGTCTGAAATCGTACCGGTTTTTTTGTTTCCGATTCTCGCTCCATGCGCCTGAGCTGCATCTTCAACAATTTTTAAATGATGCTGGTCCGCTATTTTTCTCAATCTTGGCAAATCCGCCGGATTACCAAACAAATCCACAGGCAATATGACTTTCGTTTTTTTTGTAATCTCTTTTTCTACCAGAGATGCATCAATACTTAGATATTGGTCAATATCCACAAACCTTGCGACAGCACCTGCCTGAAGTATCGGTTCAAGCGTAGCAGCAAAACTGAATGCTGTGGTTATCACCTCGTCTCCTTCACATACACCCAAAGCTTTTAAAGAAAGAAAAATGGCATCTGTTCCGCTGTTCACACCTACTGAATATTTACATCCGATATACTTGCAGTAACTCGATTCGAATCTGCTCACAGCTTCACTAAGTATGTAATCTGATCGATCAAACAGTCTGTCAAGCTCAGTTTTAAACCTAGCTACAACAAAGGAATTAATCCTGTTAAGATCGATAAACGGAACCTGCATTATTCTCTATTTGTTGTTATATTTTCCCACAGCAATACAGCTGTTGTGTCCGCCAAAGCCAAAAGAATTTGAGATAGCTATATTCACCTGATGTTCTCTCATTTGATTGGGAACATAATCAAGATCGCACTCAGGATCTGGCTCTTCATAATTTATTGTCGGATGAATCCTATTCGAATTTATGCTCATAATAGTGGCTACAAACTCAACTGCTGCAGCCGCGCCAAGAAGATGCCCTA
>JACQRL010000453.1 GCA_016206485.1 Planctomycetota bacterium
CTACTACATCAAGTCAATTGCTTGTAGCTTTGCTTATTCAAGGGGATGAAGTTTTACATGAGATGAGAAAATCTTCCCTACAAAATCCAGAATTATCAAGTTTTAATTACCTATCGTTAGTTCAAATAACGGGGGAATGTTTGCAAGTGCTTACTGATGATGAAAGGCTTGGAGTATTTCAGGACATGCTAAAATACAAATCAATATCACTCATCTGCAAGGTCTTTAATTTATACATAGATGATAATAAAGACAGTTTTAACCTCATAAAGGACGTCCAAAAAGCAGCAACTATTAGACGAAATATCATACAGCTCATAGAAGAAAATAATGTAGCTTTAATAGATACACCACGACTTGCCTATGTAATTCATTTTTGGAGAAAAACTACAAGTGTGCAACATGTGAAAGAGTGGATTGATAAAGTTATATCAAACGATTTGAATTTTCTTAAGTTTGTGCTTGATTTTATATATGAGGTTCGCTCGACAAATCAGTTTGGGATATCAAAAACAAGACACGAGATTGATATAGGAAGTATTAGTAAATACGTAGAAGCAAAGGAAGTCGCTGGTCGTTTAAAATCAATTGAAAGCGATAGATCAGTTGCACAAGACAATCTTTGGATGTTGCCAGTAATTCAAAAAGCTATCAATAACACCAGAGGCTTTCCTAATTTATAGCGTTTATGCCTAACGAAACCGTCTTTGTTCTCGGTGCTGGCTTTACAATGGCATTTTACTACTATAAATTTTGTATACATATGTTGGTAATAATGCTCTTGGTTATTTAATTATAAGGGGGTTAGTCTATGCTCTATTTCGCTTACGGATCTAACATGGATTGGAATCAGATGAGAGATCGTTGCCCATCTGCGAAGTTTATCGGTGTTGCCAAGTTGCCAAATCACAGATTGGCGTTCACTCGGAAGTCGGAAAGCAGGGATTGCGGTGTGGCTGATGCTGTAGTGGATCAGAATAGCAGTGTCTGGGGAGTCGTATATGAGATCGACGATCGTGACATCGGTTTACTCAACATATCTGAGGGATATATTTCAGGAAGGGCACGGTCACAGAATTGCTATTATCGTAAACAACAACACGTATTCCAAGACGGCGACGACGTAAAGCCATTGGCTGCGTGTGTTTATGTCGCAGTGTCGCAGGAGAATCCGCCACTGCCCAACCAAACATACAAGGGTCTTATTCTCAATGGTGCAAGGTTTTGGCGTCTGCCGGAAGATTATATACGCGAGGTATTAGAGCCAATTGAAGTAAAAGCGTAATGATACCAGCGACGCAGAATCCTATTATGTATGAATGAACTTCCACATTTAAAGGAAATTTCGAAAGTTAAGCACGCCGTGCTCCAAAAGTATTTACCAGCATGGGAACAAATTCTCAGTTCGTGGCATAATAGGCTTGTTTACATCGATTGTTATGCCGGTGCGGGCGTCTACAGGAGAGGGGAACCAGGTTCGCCTATTATAGCTCTTAGAACTGCCAAATCATTTTTGCAAATCGAGAAGAATAAAAATAAAGAGGTTGTGTTGTTTTTTATCGATAAAGATAAAAAAACTATCGATTCACTGGAACAAAGCATTAAAAAAGAAGGGCAACTGCCAACTAACCTTAAGTGCCAATGTATCCAGGAAACAGCAGGAAATTTTGTTGAAGAATTACTTAAGCAAGTTCCTAAGTTAGCACCGGCATTTTTCTTTATAGACCCATATGGACATCCACTTCCAATACCAGTAATGAATAAGATTTTAGAAAGGAAATCGTCTGAAATTTTCGTGAATGTTATGTGGCATCAAATCAACAGAGACATCAGTAACCCGCAGGAACACGGCCGTGTCACAACTTTATTTGGGAGCGAGGAGTGGAAAAGGAACCCATTTATTAACCTACGTGGGTTATCAAGGGAGCATAGCTTCATAGAATATTTTAAATCGTTATTAAAGGCAGACTTTAAATTCCCATTTCAGGTCAGATTTAGTAAAGAAGACAAAGTAAAGGGCGGCGAAAATAGAACAAAATATTACCTAATACATCTATCTAAGCATTGGAAAGCCGTTTATTTAATGAAATTTGTCATGTCAAAGTTAAGTCAGGAGGAAGGATTGTTCTATACTTCTGGCAGAGATAATTATGGTCAGCAAATCATCAAATTCAACGACCCTATGAACGAGGCAAAAAGTGTAGTGCTCAGTAAATATAAAAATGGTGATTCAAAGACATTTGAGCAGATTTTGATAGATTGTTGGGAATATTATTTTCTTGAAGGAGATATACGAAAAGCGCTACAACAAATGGAAGGTAGAGAGCTCAATATTGTAAGAATAGAATCAAAAAAGACTGGATTAAAGGGCAGGGATAAGGTAATTTTCAAGTAGTTCTTATGGCATCAAACTCTCATATCGAATGGACAGAGAAGACATGGAATCCTGTCACTGGCTGTGATAAGATCAGTCCAGGCTGCAAAAATTGTTATGCGGAACGTATGGCAAAGAGACTCAACCTTATGGGTAGCCGTCGATATAAAAACGGGTTCAGACCAACCCTTCATGAAGATTTAATTGACTTGCCCAGACATTGGATAAAACCGTCTGTTATCTTCGTAAATTCGATGTCTGATCTCTTTCACGAAGATGTGCCTCTGGATTTTATTAAAAGAGTCTTTAGAACCATGAATGATTGCCAAAGTCATCAGTTTCAAATTCTCACGAAACGTGCTGAACGCCTGGCGGATCTTTGCAATAATCTTGATTGGACCCAGAATATCTGGATGGGCGTCAGTATAGAATCGGGCAAATACACGTGGAGAGCCAGGTATCTTAAGGAAGTGCCAGCATATATACGGTTTCTTTCGATTGAGCCGCTTCTTGGCCCCATAAGTAATTTGAATCTTACTGGAATTCATTGGGTTATAGTTGGAGGAGAATCAGGACCTTGCTCCAGACCTATGGAAGAACAATGGGTTATTGATATCTTCAGGCAATGTAAGCAAAACAAAGTCCCATTTTTTTTTAAACAATGGGGCGGCGTACAAAAATGGAAGAGCGGGAGAAAACTTTTCAACAAAACGTATGATGAAATGCCTGAGTTAGTTACTCATTAAATAGTCCAGACTTTTCAACTGCCTTTTTAGCCAGGATATAGTTTTTTTCATCTTCACTTACCAGGGGCAAAATATAGTTATAGGTGCTTAGCTGAATTTCCCGTGGCTTGCCGCGGGGTAGTTCATTCCCCCTGGATATTCAGGGCAAACTCGAATTTACAATATCTACTCTACCATTTCAATTATTAAAAATCTGTTGCTGTTTCAGGTAAATTACGTACAAACAATTTGCTAATATGTAATAATGGTATGATAGGTGATGCTACTGAAATGAAAAAGTACAATTACTACTTTGCTTATGGGTCAAACATGGATAGAAAACAGATGAAGCAGAGGTGTCCAGATTCTACTTTTGTCAGCACCGCGGTGCTAAATCATTATCGTTTTATAATAATCTGCAGAGGTGTTGCATCCATAGTTCAGGATGATAAACACAATCTACACGGTATACTTTGGCAAATCTCCAATTCAGACGAGGAAAACTTGGACCTCTATGAAGGCGTCAGGTCAAAATTATATAACAAGAAAGACATCGTAGTAATAACACCAAATAATGAAAAGGTAACGGCGCTCGTATATATAGCTGAAGATAACAACATAGGGAAACCAAGGAGAATATACATTGAAAAAATAATAGGCGCAGCCTTAGATTATAAATTCCCTGAAGCCTATGTAAGTGAGTTGAAACAATGGAAGATAGAAGAGAAACCTTTATAAAAAAATGGTTTGAAAGGGCCTTATCTGAAAAAGATCCGTTCGATAAGTTTTTCTGTCTGTGGTTAGCTATTATTATAGCAGCACAGAAGACTCTTACATATTTTGATAGAAGTGACTCTCCAGCAACTGACAGAGATAAACTAGTTGAATACTTTCGCTTTAAAAAAAATGAAATACTTAAAATTATTGATTCAAGAAAGGAAATCATGAAATCTTTATGTAGTAGGCAAGGAAGTAGATATAGGAATCCAATAATCGATACGGGAAACTGTGAGCTGAAAAAGAAATTTCAAAAACTTGCTGAATGCCATACAAAAAACACCCCCTTAGATGATAAGATTCATGTCGAGTATTTTGCCGAACTACTCAACAAAGTTCGTAATAATGTATTTCATGGAGTGAAAATCTATGATGAGCGTAACGATGTTGAATTGCTGAATTTAATAAATCCCCTGTTGGAAGAGATATTGAAAAAGTGTGAGGAGCTATAAGCTGCATAAGCTATCTGTGAGACAACTACCGGCAGAGTCTGCTTCCTTACAACCACGAAATATCTTTATGTATCTTGTCTGATAAAATCAAATCCGAGATCTCCTGATTCATTAAAGAAAATATGCACTATACTACTTTATTATTTTACCAGCATCTCCAAACAGCCACCTATATTCATTGAATTGAGATTCAATGTCTGCGTCGTGTCTTATAGTGATAACTTTATAACCGTCTTGCCGAAGTTTGCTTCTAAGCTTCGTATCCTTTTGCTTCTGATCTTCATTATCATGGACTGACCCATCGCAGAAGACAAGAATATTAGGCCTGTAAAAGAAGTCCGCCTTGGCAATACCTACACCATGCTGGGCTTCAACCGGCAATCTTCTGTACGTTTTGAAAAGTTCTTCCAGAAACTGCTTTTCGAGAGGCGAGTTAGGATCGATATTTGAAAGTAAATAACTATAATGACTGGCGTAATCTTGTTCTTTGCTAAATGGGACTATGTCCGCGCTTGCAAGTTGTTCCAGAAAATTCTTTATCAGGTGTCTGTCCATTACATGATGATCGCGCTGGTTAAAGTATGTAAACAGACATTCGTAACACCCTGTAGAGCATTTGGTGTTTGAGGCGCTGAAGTGGCATATTTCCTGAATAGCCTTGATGAAATTTCTGAAATCTTTTGCGAAGAATGAGACTCTTCTTAAGCCGCCCGTGCCGCCTTCAACATTTTCCCAGAATAATAATTTGTCTTTTTTGAGCCGATCACAGCCGATTTCGTTGTCTCCAAGTTTAAACTGTCTGACAAGCCCCATCTTAAACGCGTGCATAAAGGTTGTTGCCAATTCTTCTTGTCTTTTGGAGTTCGTCATCAAGGTTATTAAACCCACGTTGCTTTTTACGCTTACGTACGGCTTAACTCCAAGTAGATAATTTCCTTCTTTTCCGTTGTTCGTAGCCTCTTTAAGATCTCTTTTTGAACTCCACTCACGATTAGTCTTTTCTAATATGTATCCTTCTTCATCTGAAACCGTCCATTTTTTATTTACAAGCATAACATCCGCGGTGCTATAAAACTGGATTTTTAATAATTCAGTGCCGGATATGACACTTATCACTGAAAAATCTTCATTTGTAATAGCAGTGTCTCTAAAACTGAAGTATGTCTCAATTTGATAACCTCTTCTGACCCTTTCCTGCTCTTCGCAGGTTATCTTATCTCGCCTTAATGCCCTAACATTGCTTAATTCAACCAAGTTATTCAGGGTGTCATATTTGCCGTTTGTAAGAGAACTTCCACAGTTTAAGCAGTTATCGGAATCCTTTCCGGCAGCATAGTGGCAAACATCACAGATTTTCCATGATGTGGTTATTACTCCAGATTCAGCTCCCGGTCTGGTATACATTCTTTTAACCTGATGTTTTGCTCCATTGTGATACAAGGTGTTGTAAGGACCAAACTCGCGAATCGCGATAAATCTTGAACGAGAAATCACACTTAATCCGACTTCCTTATCGAGTTTATCAAGAAATACTTTCAGCGGAAGAACCGGAAAGTTATATCCCGGGAGAAATGCTTCAGTTGCCAGATATCTATATGGGTAGTATTCAAAGTCCTGTGTGCCTCCATGGGTTAATTTTTCTCCCAAGAGCAGGTCAAGCATTATTCCTACACGCTTCAGTTCTCGTTCAATTTCCTCTCTTTCTTTACCATATACCTTTATGAGTTTTGTAGATAACTCGCTTTGCTTTTGTTTAAGCTCTTTGAATAACGATTTCCACGATTCAAATGAGTTTATGAATTCTTTGGCACAATTAGAGACTGTATTTGGCAGCCACTCAGGTATATTCCAGGTGACATGGCCACTAGATGGCTCTGGCAGTGAGTCGAGTAATTCCCTTGAAGTTCTAAAAAAGGTATTGAAGTTTTCTGTTTTCTTTTCAACTGAGTTTTCAAAGTATTCTAACTGATTATTTACATTTTCCTTAAATGGAAGATCCGTCTTTTGGTGATCAATGAATTCTGGGATCTTGTTCCCGAGTCCAATCCTGAAAGAAGTCATCCATAATGAATGTATATGGGATTTTATCAGGTATTCGTTCCATAAATCGAATCTTGGGACATCTATTGCCCCTGAGACAAACTTTTCAGGGTCATTGGATACGTATTTATCATGAGGGCTAAATACTGAGCAGAAAGTAAAAATGAGTGAAGATTGACCTTTTCGACCGGCTCTTCCGCTTCTCTGGGCGTAATTAGCCGGAGTTGGGGGCGCATTTCTCATTTGCACTAAACTTAGTTCACCAATATCAATTCCAAGCTCCATGGTTGGGGAACAACAAAGGAGATTTATATCTCCTTCTCTGAACATATTCTCTCTCTCCTGCCTATCATCATATTCTACCTGAGCGGTGTGGTCTTTTGCTACGAATGTCTTTGTTTTATTTGAAAGTAACTTATAGAGCGTTATATAAAATTTGTTAGCGTTCACAGCTGAATCACTGTTTCCCTTTTCGTTTAAACTCCATGTTATTGCATCCGGGTTAAGATAAACGACTGGCACTCTTTCATGGCTAATCTTTTCCTCTTTTATGTTCACAAAGTTGGCTTTATAAAGGATTGTAAACAGCTTGTTTCGCAGTGTGTAATATTCATCGATGTTACTAACCGCTGTATATTTCTTTATTATTTTGTGAATTTTACTGCCGCGGGCTGTCGAGATATAGTGATATTTGTTTTTGATCTGTTGAAGCAGGATGCCGGAACTATACCTGAGCTCATTTTCACGTCCGACTCTCCATTCTTCTTTTATATATGGTTCAAGCTCATTTTTGAAAAATCTCATTCTGTTTGACAGGTCAAGAGTATGATCTTCTATAGCAAAGACTTTTACCATTCTTTCTAGCAGTTCATTAATAAATTGTGCGCGCATGCTTTTATCTATTAATTTGATCTGAGGAAGTTCATTCCATACTTCATCATTGGAAGCAATCTCATCAATGTCATTGAATTTGATGTTTAATATGCCTAGATCTTCAAGATTAGGCATTACTATTCTCCAGGATCGTCTGAGATCCTCAAATGCGTAGTAACGGAGCAGTTCTTTGAAAACTTCACAATTCTTTTGGGATCTTGCTCCCGAGCCAGCCGGTTGAACGGCGAAATCTTCTTCATCCAGAGATAGGGAGTTGAATAATTCAGTTTCTATATTCGTAGCGGCAATATTGTTTTTTTTGATTAGCGTGTCTAAAAGAGCTGCGCGAATTCTTGCAGTTCTTACAAAGTCATTGAAGTGCCCTGCCTGGAACGCGGCATCCTGCCTATCATCGCTGAACGACAGGATTTTTCTGGATTTCTTGTCAACGCTGGAGTTTAGCAGTGTTAGCAGGGCAATCATCGTGGTTGCCATGGTACGGCCTTCAGTAGCAAGTCCGGCAAGTTTTTTGTATTCTGAGGTTCTATCCTCATAAACTGTCTGGCACGATGGGCAAAATTTGAAAAGTTTTGATATCCAAAGGCACCTTATGGACTTTTCTCCTGATATTAGCTCATATTTTTTCTCGTCTTCATTGTACGAGACTGCTGTAACAGTAAGGTATTTTGATAATTCAAAGCCCTTTTTATTAGCAAATTCTTCAGGAATTTTGTTGTTATCATCCGGCCATATTGATTTATCTGAATCTAGTACAAGATATCCCTGTTTATTCGTTGATTTTTCTTCTTCTGCTTCTTCTTCAGTAGACTCATCATCAATTTCCAGTTCATCGAAATCAGGCGCGGGTAGTAGTTGATCTTTACTTGTTCTGAAGCATCTATAAATATCAAGCCCACACTTTCTGCAGAATATTACTCCAAACATTGGCCTATTCGGTTTCTGAGGGTCTATTGTCCTGGCGCTTCCATTCAGGGAAATTTCGCGTTTATATGGCAAGTCAATATCTGCAGTAACATCGTGCAGCTGACTAACAAACTGATGTATTCGAATGGGGAATACTGATCTATCCTCTGATTCAGAAAGTTTGACCAGACTGCCTTTTAACATGTAGTTTTTCAGCAAATTTTCACACTTAAATCGTTCCACTCCTGTTAATTGGTGAAGACCCAAGGACAGTTTGTCGATGGCTTTAGGTTTTGCTCGTTCGAGTACCCCATTGCGTTTTGTAATCCCAATGTTGTCCTCGATCCAGCTTACTAAAGGATTAGATCTGAATTCATTTTCTGTTGATGGCGGTTGTTGGCCGGTATTTATTATTTTTTTCAGTGTATCCTGTGTCCATTCACTGGTTGTAATCTTTTCTACTTCTTCAGTTATAACTGATATTGTCTCTTTTTTGATCCCGAATAGTTCGGAAGCGAAGCTTTGAACCACTTCTTCAGGAGCTGATTTTGATCCTTCTGGCGGAAGTAAGGTAGCACTAGTCCCAATGTGGATTATATCATTTTTTTCATTTGTTAATTTACCGGCTTTGTGTCTTATGCGCCTGATCAGCATGGAGATATCAGCTCCTGAACGTCCGCGATATTGGTGAATCTCATCAAATACGAGGAATTTCAGATTGGGCGATATTATCTTGGTATCATCTGGTCGTATAAGCAGGTATTCCATCATCATATAATTAGTAAGAATTATCTGAGGTGGATTTGTTTGCATTTTTTGCCTGTATTCGAGGCTTGTTTCCTGGCCAGTGTACTTTTCTATTTTTATGAGTTGTTTAAGTTCTGGGGAATTATTCAGGAAGTTTGTTATTTCTTCGTGTTGTGAATTAACAAGAGCATTCATTGGATAGACAATAACTGCGCAACATTCGCCATTGGGTATGTTGTTTTTGAGTATGTAGTCTACTATAGGTATCCAGTAGCAGAGACTCTTTCCTGAACCGGTTCCTGAAACGAGTACAATATTTTTCTTGAATTTTACAGTCTGTTCAATTGCTTTGTATTGATGCATGTAGAGGTCTATTAGTTTATTGGTTTTCTTAAACGCTTGCTTTACTCTTTGGTCTAAAACTTCTGAATCGATGAGTTTTTCAATGCTTCCCGCTTTCTTAAATGATGGTGTAACCTGGATTATTGGGCTTGGACACCACTTGCTCTCATCTCCGAATGCTTTTTCGACACGTTCTTTAATATCCTTAGCATGGTCATTAGAGATGGTTACAAACCCTTTAATAAACTCTCGGTAGAGGCTTACAACAGTATCTCTTAATTCAAACATTGGGTTTGTCTGAGTATTTTATATAGAGGGTTACCTTTTACAATTTGAAAAACTCGATGGATTTATAGAAGTTTGACTTGTTTCTTAGCCTTCAATGGCGCTCTCTATTCTATTAATTCTATTCTATAC
>JACQRL010000454.1 GCA_016206485.1 Planctomycetota bacterium
TCGATAATGTCTTCAATTTCGGGATCAGCGATTTTTTTAAATGAAGGCATGGATGTCCCGGGAATTCCCCTTTTAATTGTTTTAACTAAATCCTTTGAGGTTGGTAGCTCATTATAGCCAGTAGATGTAAATTTAAACAAAGGTTTCTTCTGGATATTAGTGAATCCCGCCAGGTCTGCCGGACTACATCCAAATATTTTTTCCTGCACATCATCCATCCAAAATCCATCACCTGCAGGTCCATGACATCCTATACAATACCTCCAATAACTCATTCTTCCTTTTTTAACTTTTAGCGGATCCGGGGTCCAGTGAGCCCGCAAATCACACAGTGAGTCTTTAAGTGCATTAATCTCTGATTTGTTAGACTCTGGGAATTCACTAAGAAGCTGATCTATAAAATGATTATTTTGCACAGCCATTTCCACAGAACAGGGTATCTTTTCCAATAAATTCTCAATTCTTGTTATAAATTCGATCGAAAGCGCTGAATCTTCTCTGACAATACCCAGCCAATACTTCGTATTATTAATTGCCTCATCGACATAATTTCGTTCCTGAACATAAAACTTTTCTGCACTGAATGATCGAGGAGATATCGGCGACAAGACAAATAATAGTACCGATGCTATTGTCAGAACGAGCATAATAATCGCTAGCAACTTCATTTTTATTGTTCTGTTATTGTGAACAAAGAACTCAATGTTGACGCAATAATAAATGCAACAATAATGTGACCAACTCTCACAAGGTCAGTGAAACCTGTGTATATATTTAAAAGTCCGAGGCAAATTTGGAACGTAGCAACAAAAGAAATCAATATCCCAAACAATTTTAAATCGCTTTTCCTGATCAGCTTATAAGACAATACTAGTAAAAGTATGAAAGTTAAGTATGCAATTATACGGTGGATCGCCTGTATTAATTGAAAATAAACCAGATCGCTTCCAAATGCAAACAATGTAACTAAGGGAATCTCATCACTTGCATATGATGATCCAGATCTTGCAACAACCGATCCAGTAATAACTGAAAACAAAATACCTGCCAGTGACAATCTAAGCATCAGGTTCTCTTCCGAATCAAGTGGACTCTTTTTCGCAAAAACAAATCCTGATCCCAGATGAGCAATAATTCCCAAATATAAAACTGCAACGACTGTGTGTAGTACGGCAATAATAGGATGAATCTCAGTGATAACTGTAAGAGCTCCAAGAAATATTTGTACTACAATAAGTGTGACCGGCAGCAAAAACACTAATTTCCTATTGAACAAGAAACCTTTAATGCACAAAATTGAGACAAAAACAGTCGAAAAAAGTACTGTAAATCTATGAAGCCATTCTATCCACGCATAGAAATCTGCCGGCGGGATCAGCCTGCCATGGCAAAGAGGCCAATCTGGACAGCCCAAACCAGATCCAGTAATCCTTACTGTCGCTCCCATAATCACAGACAACAAGGCAAAAATAAAGCTAAAAATTGAAAGAGACTTCATACAACCGAAAATATTACCTTAAATCTTAAGTAAGGCAAAAAAGGTCAGAAAATTCTATGTTTCTATTCTTTTCTTTCCTGGGTATTGACTTTCTCGATCAGCAAACTCAGTTCTTTTTGAAATGACATATTCATTCTGGATTCAAACTCTATTTTTTTAATTGCATAGGAAACTGTACTATTGCTTATATTACAGTGTTTTGCCGCCTCGCGTGTTGAGAAACCAGAGCATTTAACAAGAAGATAATAAAGGAGCTGTCTATAATAGCTTGTTTTCCTGTTTCTATTACGGATTTGGTCAGGGGAAATATTATAAGCCTCAGAAATAGTCTTGATAAATGTCTCGATTTCTGGGCAAATTTCGATTATTTCAAGCTGAAGTACTTCCTTAATAAGATCTAAATCGATGTATTTCCCCATTAATTTAGAAAATATTATTACTTTTCTCACTCCCGCAAAAAGCTCTCCTATTCCGCTAAAATAATCACTTAACTTTTCAACTACCGATTCATCGAAGGTTATTCCAGAATTACTCAATTCGATCCTGACACATGCTTTTTTTAGATCATGTGAAGGAGGCATGACTTTAACGACAAGCCCCGAACAAAGCCTGCTCTTAAGTCTTGAATCAATATTATAAGATGAAGGATGCTTCTGGGTTGCTATAACAATCTTTTTTTTATACAAGATGTAATGATTTATCAGATGACTGAACTCATCAATAAATGATTGCCTGACTGTCAAAAGATCAAAATCATCAAACAGCAAAACATCAGAATCAGTCAAGTTAGATCTGAATGAGTTCATCTTCTTTTGCTTTATTGAATTTATGTATTCTGTAATAAATTGCTCAGAAGGAAGATAGTACGTTTTTTTTGTTTTGGAAATGGACTCATTTCCTATCGCATGTACAAGATGGCTTTTACCTGAAGAACTTGTTCCATATAAACAGAAAACATTTTCGCTCCCGTCAATAAAATACTGAGATGCCAAAAAAGCAAGTCTGTTGGAACCTCCCACAATAAAAGTTGGAAATGACTTAAGAGGATCTATCGGAACTTTTCCGACATCACGTGAAATATTATCCGCATCCTTGGAAATAACTGCCTGTTGATCTAAATTTCTTCGATCAATAACCGCAACAGTTTCATCTACGACAAATGAAATATTATTCACTCCAAAATTCGCCAATTTCTGCACAAGATCGTTTGAAATATTTTTCTCCAAGAGTTCTTTATAAAATACGTTAGGTACGCGTATAGCTAATGATTTGGATTCACAAGATGAGTGCTTGAGGAATTTCTGTATTACAGAAAATGCAAGAGGGTCTAAAGACTCTCTCAAAATCTGAACTAAAGCATCCTCCCCAATAAGTCCGGACATCAATGCTCCCTTTAAAATAACAAAACATAATTACCCCCCTCTTCTCATCTGTGAGTTTGAAGATTACCTTTTAACAATCTATCGTGTATGAAAATATCGCATGATGCAAAAAAAAAGTTACGCAATCAATCCATTGTGCATGAAGCTTTGAAACACACAATAACTAGTCTGGTTATTTAGATTCTTTTTCCCAGACAGCTTCTACAACAATTCTTTTTCCATTCCTTATAATTTCGATTGGGATCTTCTGATCGTATCCAGTTTTTTGTATTAAATCCCTTAATCTTGTCATTGTTGCCTTGCGCGGGAAGCGCTCACCATTGAACTTAACAATAATATCATCAGACAATATACCGCATTTGTATGCAACAGATCCGTCTTTTACCTCATTTACAAAAAGCGCGCCTTCAGTCTCGTGCAAACCGCTTTTATTCAAAAAATCGTCTGAAGTGTATTTGCTGGATATCCCTAATGTTTTCCCACCTCCAGATAAACCAGTGAAAAGATCATACTTTGTATCAAAAACAGGTTTAATTTGTGCATTTGCCAGTTTCTGAACAGAGTAAACGATACATTTAGCCGTTTTTTCCATTCTTTCATAATCGAGAAACTCTGCATGATCATCAATTTTATGATATTTATCATGATCTTCTGAAAAGAAAAACATTACAGGAACCCCCCTTCTTTTAAAACTTGTGTGATCGCTATCACCATCCGTAATTCCATATTGATTTATCCTTACTTTTAAACCTGACAGTTTTGATGATTCCTGAACTATTGTTTCCAGATAGTCTCCCTTGTCTGACCCCAATTCATAGACATTAATTAACTTTCCCTTATTGCCGCCAACCATATCTAAGTTAATCATAAGAATATGCCGTTGTAAAGTATCCACTGGTTTTGAAACATAGTATTTAGACCCAAAAAGCCCGATTTCCTCACCAGAAAAAGTTATAAACACAACACTCCTTTTCAGTTTGATACCACTCTTTGAAAGAGCCTCAGCTATTACAAGCAGGGTTGAAACACCTGAAGCATTATCATCTGCCCCATTGTAGATATCATCTTCTGCCGTTGGAGAATCCAGTCGTCCATAAAAAAACGGGATCTCTTTCTCATTTCCTATATGGTCGTGGTGTGCGCCTATCACAATGTATTCATCTTTGAGCACTGGATCGCTTCCTCTGTAAACACCGATGCAGTTTTGGCCTGTTATAGTTTCCCTGCCTGAAATTGTCCGATATGTCATTTTAAATTGTTGTGTGTACATTCGCTCTCCATCACGATCCAAATCACCAGCTGGCTCAAGCTTCAGATTTTTCATAATACCGGATATGTATTTAACTGCCATCTCTTCTCCCTTCTGTCCGGTAAATCTTCCTCCTAATTCATCACTCGATAAATATTCTGCATGTGTTCTAAGAATACTTCCATCAATCAAAGACACAGCCTTCGACAGCTCGTCCGAGTCTTCTGCCTTATCCCTGGTGTCACTACTATTGTTGAAATTAATAATTCCTGATCCATCTAAGCAAATCCATGCACTGCAAACTAGAAAAAATTTCAAATAGATTGTATTCACTTTAACCTTCAATCAATCCACATAATTTAAAAGTTATTGTAAAATTCATTTGTTTCTTGTAAAAGAAAGCAACAAACTTATACTGTCGCTATGGTTGTATCTAAATGAAGGTCAAGAATATCTCCTTTCTATTGCCTCTTCAGGCACTAGATAGGCAGATCTACGAGTACAATAAAGATATTGAAAGTATGCCGATTGAGTTAGACCATTATAAAAAACAGTTGATTTCAATTAAACGCGAAATTTTAGATTCTAAAAACAAAATAAAGGAGCTTGAACTTAAGAAAAAAAATTTAGATTTGGAAATTGGCGGCATAGAAGAGAAAATTAAGAAGATCAGCGACCTAATAATTACTGCCAAGAAATTGACCAATGAAGAATATCAATTAATGCTCAAACAAAAATCAGGATTCGAAGCAGACAAGAAGGTCATAGAGGATAAATGGCTGGAAATAGAAACAGAAATAGAGCACACAAAAAAATCAATATCACTTAAAGAAGATGATGAAAAGGATATAGACAGCCAAATATCTGTAAAAACATCTGAAATAAACGCCCAAATCAAGGATTTAACGACAAAAAAAAACTCCCTCGACATGAAAAGATCAGAATTACTCACTGACATAAATGATGAAATGCTTAAAATTTATGACAGAGTTCTTAACTCCGAAAATACAAACGGTATAGTTCTTGCGAAAATCAATCATCAGGCAAAAAGAAAAAAAACATCGACATTTGAAGACTTCATCTACAGTTGTGAAGGCTGTTCAATGGAATTAACTCCGCAAGATGTGAACAAAGTACTTATGGCGGATGAAATTATCCAATGTAGAAACTGCTCTCGAATTCTTTATATGAATGAGCAGCCGCAACTTACTTAAACATCCGACTGTAAAAGAAAGTTGCCAAGATTTTCACTCGCATATCACTTCGGATGGAAACATCACAAAAAACATTATGATCTTTTTATAGAAACCCGGGACCACCTCGAAACATACAGCTTTAAAAAGCTTTCCGATAAACAAATAATCCTAAAAACGAAACAAAGGCACAGAAAAAAATATCTGCTCTATGAAGGAACCATTTCAAAAAATAGGGGCTGCATCACGATCGTCAAAAACGGAAATTATATCACAAAGAATAAAAACTTACTTGCACTGTATGGATTAGGAATAATTAACAAAAAGACAAAAGAACTGACTCTTGAAAGATGAATAATGCTCCCAACGGGATTCGAACCCGTGTTTTAGGCTTGAGAAGCCTAAGTCCTAAACCGCTAGACGATGGGAGCAACCGTGGACATGATACAAAGTTACTACTCGGTACAATATTATTTTCGATATCATTCATTTGTATAAGCTGCAGCGAATCAAGTGATCCTGAAAATTTAATAAAAAACCATCTCGCTTCGAAATTCAATGAAAAAGATTTCAATGTCTCATTTATAAAAGAGCTTTCACACAACTCATTTAGAGTCAGGGTTATTATGTGGGATGGAAATGTAATCAGTAAAGAAGTCGATCAGCTTTATTACATACAAGACAAAACTGTAACAGATATTACAGAACACTTCAAAAATCAGGTCTTTAATAGCGCTGAAAATGAAGAAGAAATCCTCAAAAGAGTGAGTGAAAAAGTACAAAACAGATTTAATACTGATAAAATCACTGTAAAGGATGGTATTAAGAAAATAATGAGTGTAGGATTCGATGAAAAGATAATTTACGCAACAATAGAACTTTTGTTTAGCGTTAATTTGGAAGGGAGAATTACAAACATGGTTTATACAGAAAGATATCTTTTTGGTGATTTGAAATGGACTTTATCAGCAAATCAGCTACTGGAAAAGGTCCAATAATTCGTCATGTAATCGTATGAAAGACGCATTGCTAACTATAGTCCTCATCTTATGCCAGAACGATTCATCAGATGAATTAGCTAAAATCAAAGAAGAAAATGCCAGACTGAAAAATGAGGTCGAAATGCTTGAACAAACCATACTCCTACTTAATAAGGAATTACATCAGCTCAAATCTACGCTCAAAGAACTCGAAAAGCAATTAAATAAAAAACAGCCTGTTATCGAGGTGAAGGATCCGGGCGATTTTACCACATTTGACGGACCTTCTAATCCGATCAAAACACAAGTATTATCACTGAACCCGGCACAAAAGTTTGTTGTTATCGGAGCCGGAGAAGAACAGGATGTAAAAGTAGGTTATTTTTTTGACATTTATGATGACGCCGATTTGAAAATCAAAATTGGAGCAGGCGAAGTGCAAAAAATTCTCTCTAAAACCACCAGCAAGGTCATAATAACAGAAGGCGACATATCTGATTTTAAAGTCAGCCAAACGGCAATTGCCAGAAGAAAAATGATCTTTCCTACCAAAGATCTAAAGAAAAGCTTTAAAATAATATCTGCAACCGAAAAAGATGCTGTCAAAGTTTACATTATTGATGGCGGACTAAAAGACAATCTTCAAAAACCTGCAAGATTTTATGTAATTCGCGAAAACAAGATAGTTGCCACTATCGAAGCCAAAACTATCGAACAAGAATTCTCTGTTTGCGACCTGGTTTCGATCGAAACCGGATTCATAATCAAGGAAGGAGACAGAACAATCCAGGTAATGACAAAAAAGCAACCGATCATCGGGAAAATACTCAATGTTTCGGAACGAAACGGGATATACATTGGAGTAGGAATTAACGATAGCATAGCAATCGGTAATAAATTTGAAGTTAGAAGACAAGGCAGAAAAGTAGGTGAGATTGTAACAATTAATGTAATGCTTGATTATTCAATCTGCAACCCTGCAAAAGGATGCAAAATTGAAGACTTCAATGTAGATGACTTTATAGAATTCGTCGAATAGCACATAATTGGCACTCTAATACGCAAAAATCAAAAAATGATTCGCTTTTCATAATAGCATCAATTTATATAATAAATCAAGATTTAAAGGAGGTGTAATGATACTAAAAGTCCAGATTGGCAAGATAAAGCCCAATCCTTTTCAAATGAGAAAGACATACAATTACGAAACCATCAAGGGTTTAGCAGAAGAAATCAAAAACTTTGGACTTTGGAAAGGTTCATTACGCGGCAGAAAGGTAGATGGCAATAATGTAGAGCTTTGTTCAGGACACAGACGACTGGAGGCAATTAAACTGCTGGGATGGAAAGAGGTTGAAGTTGAAATAGTTAAGCTTGATGATGATCAAATGATGGCGCAGTCACTTATAGAAAATCTGCAGCGTGAAGATCTAAGCGACATAGAAAAAGCACACGGAATACAATATATGATAAACCGCCTTCAAAAAAATGGAATGGATAAAGAAGAAGCATTCAACAAAACATGCGAAATAATGGGGCTTAGTAAAAGCTGGGTATCAAATCTGTTGAAACTTCTTAAGATGGAACCGGAAGTTAAGAAAGCCATTAAGCAAAAGAAAATAGCAGGCAGAACTGCTATGGAAGCATACCAATTTGGCGGAAAGAAAATGGTAAAAACAGCTATAAAGCACAAGCTCGGAGTACACGCAATCAGCCAGATATCACAAAAAGTCAGAAAAGTCCAAAGTGAAAAGGTTCAAAAGCAAATTAAAAAAGAAATTATAGAGGGAAAAGCGGAAACTCTAGAAGATGTTGAAACAAGGGTAGTCACACTCCTCAACCGTGAACCTGAAGAAAACGTAGATGTATCAAACCAAATAAATGACTGGGCTGTTAAACTTTCAAAACTCAACGAAGAGCTGCAAATTCTTGTCAAATTAAGAGATTTAATAAAAAAACACCCTCTTCAACTTGCACACCTTAAAGTTGTAATTAGGAAGCTTATCCAGGATCTAAACTCATTACTATAGCTTGAAAAACGCGCTTGATGTTAACGAAACATTTGATAGAATAGCAACGTAATAGTTATATGAAGACTTCAATTCTAATTATCTTCGCCCTGCTTTCTGGTGAAGTTTGTTGCTGCACATTTAAAGCTGCTCACGAGTCAAAGGCAAAAAAACCTTCCTGCTGCGAATCTGCATCCAATGAAACACAACCACAGCAACAGAATGATTGTAACTGCCATCAAATCAAGAGTAACTCAACTAGCACCCAACCTGAACTGACTGCAAGTTTTGACTTTGTTTATCACCTCGGGGAACAATTGAAATTTGAAAAACCAATAAGCCATGCACATCAAAATCAAAAATTAACCAATTACTCCTGCAACTCTCCTCCCCCTTCATCTCTGTCAAAAGTCTTACTTATCTGATTTCTAATCCATAATACAGGCGATTCTGTAATTTAAACAGAGTTACCTCGTATACCTTCTCGAATAAAAAACAACGAGTTTTAAGGAGGTTTTATGAAAATTTTTAGCTTAGCACTGGTTATCATCACACTGCTAGCCTGTGAAAAAGCTCAGGAAAAACAATTTTCAAATCCTACACCCGGTAAATGTCCGGTTATGGGAGGAGACATTAACCCTTCACTCACTGTAGAATATCAAAACAAAACCTATGCATTTTGTTGCAAACAATGCATACCAAAATTCGACGAGAACCCCACAAAATACTTAAACAAAGTCTCCAAATCAGAACATACTGACAAAGAACATGATGGACACAATCATGACTAATATGAGTAAATACATCACTTTCATCAGCACAATGGCCGTGCTAATATTACTACACATTTGTACAAATGGGTGTTGTGCTATTCCTCTAATGATGGGATTCGGAATGTCACATAAAGATTCGCACAACCAACAAGAATCAAATGAACTTGCAAATCCCAATCCCGGGAAATGTCCGATAACCGGGCAAGAGATAAAACCAAACATTACAACAACATACAAAGATAAACTGTATGGGTTTTGCTGCAAAGAATGTATTCCAAAATTCCAAGAAAATCCGGACAAATACCTTGGAATAAAAGAAGATCACTCTCAACACTAAAAGGAGGTTTATATGAGTATTTTTTATCTTTTCATCGGAATGATG
Source organism: Planctomycetota bacterium (assembly GCA_016206485.1). Lineage (GTDB taxonomy): Bacteria > Planctomycetota > MHYJ01 > JACQRL01 > SBBU01 > JACQRL01. The sequence goes on from JACQRL010000454.1 coordinate 9,467, forward strand.
CTATTTGACGGAGAAAGCACAGAAACAACAAAGGACTATGTGTGTAATAAAGAGATCTCCATATCTGATTCAAAGGCAAGCAAAGAGTTTAAGAAAATACAATTTTACTTCTGCAGTAAAGACGATCTCAATAAATTCACTGACAATCAAGATGTTTACTATAAAGAAATGAGCAAAGATTATGATAGATTTATAAATGAAATTCTTAAACACTACTTTGAAATAAATTTATCGTTAACTTCAGACAAAACGGACGGTATTCAGAACCACGCAAAGCAGATTTCCCTAAACTCGCAAATTGCATCAAGACTTGAACCTGATATTAACACCAAAACATTAAAACAATATAAAGATCTTTTAACGAATATAAGTAAAACTTCAGGCCAGCTTGCCAAAGAAGTTTTCACGTGTGAAATGCACCTGGAAATTTCCCTGCAGGAACCGGGAAAATGCCCAGTATGCGGTATGAAATTAACAAAAACTCAACCTGATATCAAGATAGCCAGAGAAAAATTCGGAGTTCTAAGCAATCACCTAATTGCCTATCACAATGAAATAGGCAAAAAACACTCTCCTTCCAGAAACTTACACGTTTTCCACTGCAGCATGGCAAACAAATCATGGCTCCAACAAGGCAAGGAATCTGCAAAAAATCCTTATTACGGGAAAAATATGTTAAACTGTGGAAAGCTAGTAAAAGAAAGTAGCAACTCAGATAATACATCTTTTGCCAATCCTAACCCTGGGAAATGCCCTGTGACAAATGAAGGCATTGACAAAAATATAACGTACACACACAACAATAAAACCTACTCATTCTGCTGTGAGATGTGCATCAAAAAATTTAAGGCAAATCCTGAAAAATATCTGAATAAACAAACAGATGACGAAAATGAACATGGAAAGCATGGGAATAACTGCTGTGGTGACGATCACTAGATATGAAGAAATTAAACCTGAATACCGCATTGTCTGTCCAACTAATTGGACTTTGCGCATCCTTGATCATCTCCGCAGTTAGTTGCAGTGTACCGGAAAGGGACCATGAATTTGAAACTGCGTCATCAAAATATCGAAAAGATGACATTAAACCTCAGCTACCAAATCTTAAACCTGACTCATCACTCTCAGATTATCTAACTTATGCGGTTTTGAACAATCTGGGCATTGAGGAAGCCTACTATGACTGGAAATCGTCAATTGAAGAAGTAACTGTCGCTGCATCACTACCTCAACCAAAACTATCGTTAGAATGGATGATTCAGAGCGGAGTTAACGCCTTTTTTGTTGGATTAATGCAAGAAACGCCATGGTCAGGCAAACTAGATCTGAGGGCAGAGGCCTACTCAGCAGTTGCAAGACAAAAGAGATTTATTTTCGAGCAGAAAATATTAAACACTATAGCTGATGTAAAAAGTTTGGCGCATGAACTCCAATATATTACAACCAGACTTGATCTTTCACGCGAGATATTAAATCTAATTAAAACCAAAAAGAAAATCATTCTGGAATCAATAGCATCCGGTCTTCCACAGGCAAAAAATGACAATTTGATAGATATACAAATAGAAGAAGACCACATGCTTAATGAAATTACAAACCTGGAAGACTCATTAAATCCGCTAAAAGAAAACTGGAGAAAAGCTCTGGGGTTAACACAAGAACAACAAAATACCCCCATACCCAAAATTAAGTCAGAAGAATTCTCCCTCAAAGAAGATCACGACCTGATCAAAGAAGCGCTGGTACATAATAAACAGATCAAGTCAATCGAACAGGAAATAGCGCAAGCTGATGCAATGCTCAGACTTGCATATAAAGAAAATTATCCGGATGCAACAATCTGGGCCAAAACAGACATAAGACCAAACAGGCCAATTCTTAACCCTGAAATAGGATTAACTTTACCTATCTGGAGAGATAAAATTGCCGCACAAATTTCCGCGGCCAGTGCAATGAGAGATAAAACCAAATCTGCCCTAATAGCTGAACAGATCAATCTAGCTGTAATAGTTGCAGAAAAATCATTTATGTGGAGGGAACAAAATAGGTTCACACAATTGATAACCACGCATCACATCCCTCTAACAGAGACAAAAATAAGTAATCTGACATCGCTTATATCAGTAGGAAAGGCAAACATAGCTGATCTAATTGACAAACAAATTGAACTCGTAAATTACAAAATTGATCTGGCTCAATTTATCCTGGGACGCGAAATTTCTTCAATTGAATTAACTCACACTATTTTAGGCAAGTGGCCACAGGAAATAGAGAACATTTTTACTAAATAAGGAGGCTATTATGAATCGCTTATTTAAAAGTATCATTACACTTTTGCTGATTGCTGGAATGGTAGTAGCAGTAGTTTTCATTTATAAACAAATCCAGCAAAATAACTCACGCTCAATGACCACAGCAACAGGTAATAAATTCTACTGCCCTATGCACCCAACATATGTTTCAGACAGAGAGGGAGACTGCCCTATATGTCAAATGAAGCTTGTTCCAATCGAAGAAGACAAGACTGAACATCAGCCGGCAGATTCAAGTCAACAATCGGATCGCACTACAGTAAGAATTTCTCCGGAAAGACAATATCTGATCGGAGTAAAAAAAGAAAAAACAAAAAACATGCAAATTACCAAAGAAATAAAAACATTCGGCATGGTTGACTATATTGAACCAAATATTCACAACGTTAACTTGAAATTTTCCGGATGGGTTGAGGTTGCTGATTGCTGAGCGCTTTCCGGAACTGAAATCCCGAAAGGCGGTCGCCTTTTTAAAATCTACAGCCAAGAGGTTATAGTAGCTCAGCAGGAGCTCATATCTGCATTAAATTTAAGAGATGCCTCAAAGCCTCCACATACAGTAAAAAGTGCAGATGAATTAATCGAAGTTTCAAAGCAAAAACTCATCTCCTGGGATATAACCGAAGACCAGATCGATGAAGTCATAAAAACCAGAAAACCTTTGCAAAAAGTCTGGATAAAATCCACAATTTCAGGATTTATCATAGAAGACAATATATTAAATGGGCAATTTGTTAGAGCAGGTGAGACTGCACTCAAAATGGCAGATCTATCTTCTGTATGGATACATGCGGAAGTTTATGAAAACGAGATAAGACATTTGAACAAAGGAGGCAAGGCAGAAATCGAGATCCCTGCATATCCTGAGACACAAATCCAGGGAGAAATTCTGGATATCTTTCCGTTTTTAAATCTTAAAACAAGAACAATAAAAGTAAGAATTGAAGTCCAAAATCCTGATCACAAGTTCAAATTTGGAATGTATGTTAAAGTCAACTTCAAGATAAACCTTGGGGAGAATCTTGTAGTCCCTGCCGATGCAATACTTGATTCCGGAACGAAACAGATAGTTTTTGTTTCAAAAGAAGATGGACACTTTGAGCCCAGGGAAGTCAAACTTGGCGCGCGAAATAACAATTACTATGAAATACTAAGCGGACTAACTGAAAATGAGGAGATTGTTACTTCTGGAACATTCCTCATTGACTCCGAAAGCAGACTCAAAGCAGCTCTCAGCCAGATGGGGCAGAAGCACCAACATTAAATTTATATGATCGAAAAAATTATAGAGTTTTGCGCGTACAATAAATTTATTGTATTCGTTATTGTAACAGTAGCTGCCGTTTCAGGAATCATAGCTTTTCAAAACATGCCTATGGATGCTATTCCTGATCTCTCAGATACACAAGTCATTGTATATTCAAGGTGGGACAGAAGCCCGGATATAATAGAAGATCAGGTCACATATCCCATAGTCCGTGCTCTTTTAGGAAGTCCGAAGGTACAAACGATAAGAGGATTTTCTGATTTTGGATTTTCATTTGTATATGTAATTTTTGAGGATGGAACAGATATTTACTGGGCAAGAAGCCGTGTAATCGAATATCTGAGTAAAATAACCTCTCAACTCCCTGAGGGAGTCAAAACGGAAATCGGCCCGGATGCGTCAGGTGTAGGATGGGTTTTCCAATATGCGCTCGTTGATTACTCAGGCAAACATAGTCTGGCAGAACTCAGAAGTTTACAGGACTGGAACTTAAAATATCACTTACAAAGCATCCCTGGCGTTGCAGAAGTCGCTGCAGTAGGCGGATTTGTTAAACAATATCAGGTGCTTATTGACCCCAATATTCTTGCAACATATAAAATACCTATTTCAAAAGTAGTAGAAGCGATCAAAAACGGAAATAACGAGGTCGGAGGAAGACTCATTGAATATGCAGGTACAGAATACATGGTACGAGCAAAGGGATATGTCAAATCAACCACAGAAATCGAAAATATTGTAGTTGATGCCGATGAAGAAACAGGCACTCCCATTCTGATTAAAAATATCGGGAAAGTTCAAATTGGACCTGAAATAAGAAGAGGGCTTGCAGATTTAGATGGCATCGGTGATACAGTCGGTGGAATCGTCGTAATGAGACACAAAGAAAACGCACTCAATGTGATTAAGAGAGTCAAAGAAAGGCTAAAGGAACTGGAACCGACACTCCCGGAAGGAGTCAAAATCATAACAACATATGATCGCTCAGACTTGATTACAAAAGCAATTGATACATTGACACAAGCACTCAAAGAAGAAATGTTCGTTGTCTGTTTCATAATTTTCATCTTCCTTCTGCATATACCGAGCGCAATTATACCTATCTTCACTTTGCCACTGGCAGTAGCAATTTCGTTTATACCATTTTATGCGACAGGTCTGACTACAAATATTATGTCACTCGGAGGAATAGCAATTGCAATCGGCGCCATGGTAGACGCATCGATAGTTGTCGTTGAAAACGCGCACAAAAAACTTGAATGGTGGGAAAAAGAAGGGAGACCCGGAGACTTTAAGGCGATTCTGGTTAAAGCTATACAGGAGGTTGGCAGGCCAAGCTTCTATTCATTACTCGTCATCGCAATAGCATTTATGCCAATATTTGCATTAGAAGCACAGGAAGGAAGACTTTTTAAACCACTTGCTTATACAAAAAATCTCGCAATTGTTGTAGCTGCAGTTCTGGCAATAACTTTGGATCCGGCAATAAGACTTCTTTTTACAAGACTAAATCCTTACAAATTCAGACCTCTATGGCTATCAAAAATTATCAATGCAATATTAATTGGAAAAACGCATCCTGAAGAACGACATCCTATAAGTCGATTTTTGTTCAAAATCTACAAACCTGCGGTCAACTTTGTTATCAAACACAAATTCTTTGTAATTGGATGTTCTTTATTACTCATGCTCTCAACCATTCCTGTATATCTTAAAATCGGCTCAGAATTTATGCCTCCGTTAAATGAAGGATCGATCCTTTACATGCCGACAACTCCTCCGGGTATTTCAGTAACCGATGCCAGCCAGCTGCTGCAAGTCCAGGACAAAATACTCAAAAGCTTTCCGGAAGTCGAACGTGTATTTGGAAAGACTGGTAGAGCTGATACTTCGACAGATCCTGCCCCGCTTTCCATGATGGAAACAACCGTCATACTCAAACCTGAATCAGAATGGAGAAAAAAAGAAAGATGGTACTCATCGTGGGCACCCGAATTCCTTAAGGATATTCTGAGACACGTATGGCCAGATCACATTACGTGGGACGAACTGATAGATGAGATGGATAAGAAAATGAAATTTCCCGGAGCAGTCAATGCCTGGACCATGCCAATTAAAAACAGAATCGACATGCTAAGCACCGGTGTCCGAACACCTGTTGGAATAAAAATATTTGGAAATGATCTGACTAAAATTGAAGAAATCGGTAAACATATCGAGTCAGTTTTATGGAATATTCCGGGAACAAGAAGTGTCTACGCAGAAAGAGTAAGCGGAGGTTACTTCCTTGACATAACACCCAAGAGAGAGGAACTCGCAAGATACGGAATCTCAATTGAAGAGTTCCAGATGGTTATAATGTCCTCTCTTGGAGGAGAAAATATCACTACAACTGTAGAAGGAAGGGAACGCTATCCGGTAAATGTACGTTACTTTACAGAACTTAGAGATGATCCGGAGGAAATAAAAAGAATTCTTATTCCAACTATGTCCGGAGCGCAAATTCCGCTAGACCAAATTGCTGAGGTCCAGATAAAACTTGGACCGGCAATGATCAGAGATGAAAATGGGTTGCTTTCCGGCTACGTTTACGTTGATACATCAAATAAAGATATAGGCGGCTATGTAGGAACTGCAAAAAAAGCAATTGGCGACATACTCTCAAAACATCCAGGTTATTCCATTCAGTGGACAGGACAATACGAATACATGGAAAGAGTTTATAAGCGTCTTGGAGTAGTTGTTCCAATAACAGTCATAATTATATTCTTTCTCATTTACCTTAATACACGTTCATTAGTTAAAACATTAATAGTATTCCTAGCAGTACCGTTCTCACTTATTGGAGCCGTATGGCTGCTTTACATACTGGATTACAATATGAGTATTGCCGTATGGGTGGGAATGATTGCGCTACTCGGCATCGATGCTGAAACCGGGGTATTTATGCTCTTGTATCTCGACCTCGCGTATGATGAAAGCGTTAAAAATGGCAAGATGAAAACATTTGATGATTTAAAAGAAGCCGTTATTCATGGGGCAGTCATGAGAATTCGCCCAAAATTAATGACAGTCTTGGTAGACTTAATTGGGTTGCTCCCGGTAATGTGGAGCATGGGAACAGGTTCTGATCTCATGAGACGCATTGCAGCTCCTATCGTAGGCGGAATGACGACATCATTTTTACTGGAACTGCTTGTTTATCCCGCGATCTACACCATATGGAAATGGAATTTTGAGATGAAAAAAGGCAATGCCAGCTTAATGATCAACAAATAAAAATCGCTAATATATTGTAGCCATGAATGTCAAAACTATGAAAGCAACTTTGCAAATTTCCTTATGTTTACTTATAGTGATAATTTTATTTATTATTTTTCTTTTCAA
>JACQRL010000455.1 GCA_016206485.1 Planctomycetota bacterium
AAAGAGAACTTAAGATATGTTTCTAACTATTGGCCTATTTTTGAAAGAGGCATGCTGATAATTCCTAAAGATAAAGAACCGATGCTTCTTGTGGCTCCTGAAGGCGAGGAAGTGGCCAGGGAGATGTCTGTATGGCCTGAGATACGTAACATTAAAGATTTTACCTGCGTTACCGTTCCCGATGAAATTGAATATCAATATGCGAGATACTCAAGTTTTGTGGAGATAGCCAAGGATATCAAACCTAATCGCCTTGGGATTATAGGTCTTGACGCCCTGTCTCCATCTATTTTTTCCGCCATAAGAGATGCCTTTAAAAATAAAGAGATGGTTGATTATAATAAAGTTATATATTCCTTACGGCTGATAAAGAGCGAAGAGGAAATCATTTCTTTAAAAAGGGCCTGGCAGATAGCTGATAAGGCTTACGAAATAATGATGAAAAAGATAAAGCCCGGCCTCAAAGAAGTAGAAATTTGTGCGGAAGCTGAATACGTAGCGCGAAAAGAAGGCGCTGAGGATATAACTTTTTTTATTTTCGGGAGTGGTGAACGGACAAACACCATCGTTGGAAGGCCTACAGAAAAAATAATTAAAGAAGGTGATATGGTCATGGCAGATTTAGCTATTCAATACGAAGGATATGTGGCCACCCTTGGATTCCCATTTGTGGTAGGTGAACCAACATTAGAGCAAAATAATCTAATAAAGGCTTTAATCATGGCTGAATATAAGGCATTGCCATTATTGAAGTCCGGTCAAAAGATGAAAAATTTTGTAAAAGTTGTAAAGGATCACTTCCGTCAAGTTGGTTTAGATAAGTATGATTTATATCCTCCTCTCCATGGGTGTGGATGCGCTGAAGCAGAGTCTCCGTATCCTAATGAAACTACAGAAGACGCATTTCAGGAAGGGATGACGGTCAATACAGATATAAGCCTTTTTGGAACGCCTTGCGGTTCCAATAGATTGGAAGAGGGGTTTATAATAAGGAAAGAAGGCCCGGAGTCAATGTCCCAATATATAACGTCTCTGCGCCGGCGTTTAATGTAATATGCCGCCTGGGATAGGTGAACGGACAAGGGAATGAATTAAAGAAGGGGAAATGGCTATTAATGAATAAGAATATTACACGTAACATTCCCCGTAGAGGGGTATTTATTCAATTTCCAGAAAAACGTGGAGCCGCTGAAAAAGAAGACTGGCTCCAATATAGAATTGACGCTCTTAAAGATAAAGCATATACCAGTGTGATTTTGCTTGAGCCCTGGAAAATTCGCGAGGCTTATAACACAGGTCTCAAGGAATATAGATATATAGATAAGGAATGGCGCAATATCCATTTTGGTGAAAGATGGGGAAGGCGTAACCGGACAGCCTTTTTCCGTATTAATTTTGTAATCCCGGAATCATTTCGGGGGCAAAGAGTAGTAGCTGACCTAATGCTTGGTGGCGAATCCATTGTTCGTATAAATGATGTACTCAGCGGCGGTTTAGACCCAAACCGGACCATGCTAATTTTAGCCGACCCGGCAAAGGGCGGAGAGAAAATTAAAATAGAAACAGAGACTCATGTTTGGTCTTATCCAGATGATAAACGGACTGGCACACAGGGTGATAGCCATCCAATAAGCCGTTCTTATCTGGCAACGCTGGATACTGAAATTGAAGGGGCTTATTTTGATTTTGCAGTGCCTTTGGAAGTTATGAAGGCGTATAAAGGAAAAAATCCTGAGATATATAATTTTTTACTGTTTCATCTCCATACTGCCCTCAATATGATAAATAGATGTGCCGAAGATGTAAAAATCTTTAAGGAGACGCTCAAAAAGGCCCTGTCCTATCTATATAAAAACATTTACCAATCCGATGCTTTTCGTAAAGCGGGAGAGATTCACACCGTAGGGCAAGCGCATTTAGATATTGCCTTTTTCTGGCAAAAAAAAGACGGCATTCGGAAGAATTTACGGACATGTCTGGTTCAGATTGACCTTTTAAGACGATATCCGGAATTTGTCTTCTGCCAGAGCCAGCCAGCATTATTTGAAGCATTGAAAGAATATGAGCCATTAGTATATAAACGAGTTCAAAAGGCAGTTAGTGCAGGGCAGTGGGAGATGATCGGGGGGCTCTATATTGAGTGTGATTGTAATCTTATTTCCGGAGAGTCTTTTGTCCGCCAATTTCTTTATGGTAAAAGTTTTTTTCAGAAAGAATTTAATGTCAACACACGCACCTGTTGGTTACCGGATGTTTTTGGCAATTGCGGCTCTATGCCTCAAATAATGAAGAAGTGCGGTATAGATTATTTCCTTACGAATAAACATTCCGCATGGAACGATACTAACAGATTGCCTCATAATATATTCTGGTGGCAAGGCATAGATGGAACGCGGGTTCTATCTTTTATACCGTCTGTTCACTTTAATGGATCGATGCTGCCAGACCACCTTTTGTTAAATTGGGATAAATTTACCGATAAAGAAACTCATCCCGTATCATTGTACCAATTCGGCTGGGGGGATGGCGGTGGAGGAGTTACTTATGAGCAATTAGAATTTGCAAGACGTCTACGAAGGTTTCCAGGCATGCCTAGAGTTAAAATAGGCAAGGCCGAGAATTACTTTAGAGAGGTGGAGAAAAAATCCGGTGATAAACTTGCCGTATGGAAAGACGATTTGTACCTGGAAACACATCGCGGTACTTATACCCATAAAGGAATGATTAAAAAACTTAACCGTAAGAGTGAACTTATGTTACGTAATGCAGAGATATTCTCCAGCATATCTATTTCTTACGGAAATAAATATCCTAAAGATAAGTTTCGGGCATTGTGGAAGAAAAAGTTAATAAACGATTTTCATGATATATTGCCTGGCACTCACATTGAATTAGTAACTCGTGAGGCTGAAAGTGACTATCGGGATTGTATAAGTATTGCCAAGCAAGAAATGGTCAGAAGTCTGAATATGATATCCAGGCATATTGACACCAGTGGGGAAGGCGTTCCTCTCATAGTATGGAATTCTTTGAATTGGACGAGGACAGATTTGGCCCGGGTTGAGATAAAACCGGCATGGCGGGATTTTGCTATTTATGATGAAGACGGCCGGCCGCTGGAATATCAGGTCATAGAGGAAGAAGACAGTAAACTCAGCATCTTATTTGTTGCCAGGGATGTTCCTTCTATTGGATATAAGGTTTTTTATCTGCGAAAGGGAAAGCCGGTTTTTAGAGATATACCCAAGGTATCAAAGAGTAAACTTGAAAATAAATTTTTTTGCATTTTACTTAACAGTGATGGGACGTTTTCTTC
>JACQRL010000049.1 GCA_016206485.1 Planctomycetota bacterium
CAGATCAACTCCTACGTATAACATAGCTACACCTCCTTAAAATAAGACTTTTCCTAAATCTTATCTTTACGTGTATAGCCTTCTACATAGAATCTACTTATTAGCTGCGCCCGTAGCTCAATCGGACAGAGCGGCGGTTTCCTAAACCGCAGGTTGCCGGTTCAATTCCGGCTGGGCGCACTCTTTTTCGCACTTCCGCGCATAGGTAAAACTTTTGTTGCCAGGTTGTAAATCATCATCTTTCCTGACCATAAAATCTTGTTGATAAATGTATGGTACTGATAAGATTGAATATTCTGGATGAGTTCATTAGCTTCTGTGTGTAGTTGGCTTAAAGAAATTACAAAAAGTTCCAATTTTTCTGCTCGGGAAATACCTTTTTCAAAATCAAGGGAATGGGTGTTTAAGAATGGCAGCATAGCACACAAAAGCAGCCGCTTTTTTGAAGTAATTGGACTAGAGTGGGAAACAACTGGTAATAGGATTGCCTCTCAGCCGTTCATAGACCAACAGGAAATCGGCACCCTTGGATTTTTGATAACCAAAAATTCAAGTGATATAGAAGTATTGGTGCAGGCGAAAATTGAGCCAGGAAATGTGAAAACTATTCAACTTGCTCCAACTTGTCAATCAACCGCAAGCAACGCAGCCAGAGTGCATGGTGGAGATGAGCCTCCGTTTATTAAGGCTTTTACCCCAGGAAACAAGGATATTGTTTATGATAAGCTTCAGAGTGAACAAGGGACTATTTTTTTTGGTAAGCGCAACCGAAATGTCCTAAGGGTTGTTAATAAATCTTCTATTCCTCATTCTCCTTTTCATAGCTGGATAAACACAAAAGACATGTTTTACTTTCTGCAGAAGAATTTTCTTGTAAATACAGATGCAAGATCTGTGCTCGTTTCAGCTCCATGGAATATACTAGTAAACAGAGCCCCTTTTTCCAAATCCAAAACCGGCTTTAGTAAGGATTTGTTAATATCTTATAATATTGTAAATGAAGCATTACTAGAGAAGGCTAAGAAATGTATATTATATGAAAAAGGTATGTCCCGCTCTGCAACAAAAATCGATATTTCAAAAATAAATGAGTGGATACTCTGTGAAAACGGTCTGATATCGAGCTCAAATAAACCATTTGATATAAGACAAATATTAGTTAACACTAATTGCCGGGAGGTTGTTTGCTGGGACCAGCCTCTTGTAAAAAGTAAAGGTCCTGGCAAGATTATCTTGCTATGTGGCAGAGAAAAAGGAGTTTTGAGATTCTTGTTTAAAGCTTCCAGGGAGATCGGATTATACAATAAAGTTGAACTTACCCCCTCCATAGTTATTGAACCTGGCAGCAATAAAAGAAACCCCATATTATCAAAAAAAGGGTTTGTTCGAGCAGAGTGTTTTCAATCAGAAGAAGGTGGCAGATTTTATCACTGCATAAATCATTATCAGATTATAGATATAGGGGAAGTTAGGAAAACGAAAGATGAACAATATTGGTTAACTGTGGGTGAGATAAGGCAATTGTTAAATGAAGAGGGTTGGTTCACGAATGAAGCAAGAAGTGCTTTATCGTTATTACTACAATGGGTGTGATACTTTCCTGTTGAAATTATTAAGTATTTTTGAGATAAGTGATGTAGAACTTACATTATCGTATTAATGCCTTGATGTGCTTAAAACATGAATGCATCAATTTCTTTCTTAGAGAATCTGGAGGAATCAGGAAATTCCTTGTGTTATAGTATATGAGTAAAGCTTTCCACCCGTCTGAACCGTAAATCTTTTGGAGCTTGCGTTCTGTGTCATCGAGTTTAGCTCTAAGGCATTCCATACTATTTGTCATTTTTAAAGCATCAGTCGTTATTGAAGCGATTCTTTCATCTCTTTCAATGATCTGCCTTTCCTTTTCAGTGATCTGTTCATTTTTTTCTGCAATAATATTTTCTAATTGCTCTATTTGGTCAAGAAAGGTGAGGATTTTGATCATCATATTCTCACTTTCTCCATTGGTAGTCTGAAGATTATTACCTGATAAGGCGATTTTTACAGGTTCGACAACTTTAGTATTTATAAAGCCAATACATCTCGTAAAATGCGAAAAAATATAATGACTGTCGAAGTCAAAATCATATTTTGTTGAATAGTCGGGTGTAGAGGTATTGTCGCTGTTTGTAAAAAGATGTAGAAGATGACTTCTAACGTGTTCCATCGAATAATATTTTGCAAAAGTTTCATTCATTAACTGCCTGAGATTCTTCCTAATTTCTGGATCAGTAATCAGCTCGTTTGCATATTGTACTACTTCACCATTATTCTTTGCCACATAACGGTAATTTTCATTTTTCAGGAGAAACTTTCCCACATGCCCAATCAGTTTGAGCTGTTGATTATCGATAATAAGTATGGGCAATCCTGTAGAAATGGCCTCAATCCTTCCTTGTCCACCACTGAATGGGAATGTATCTATGTAGAAATCACTGATTTTGTAATACTTTACTGGATTGCTCTCATTGTATATTATCATCAAGCGCTCACGAATATCTTTTCTCCATACGCTAATTTCCTTCTCGATGAAGTCTGCTCTAAGAGTAAGCAGGATATGTAAATGATTGGGATTTTCCTCCAGTATTTTCTTGATAGTCTCAAAGAAATTCCATGTACCATCACTATACAATCTCCATGGCCGTCCGATTGATACTGAAATAGTTTGACCTGAGATTCTGGTCAATGAAGGCTTGATATGATGATTTCTAAGATGAGCATCCGTTGTGAGGGGTACTATTCGTATATCTCCTTTGCATCCTTTAAATTTTCTTGCAAGGTAAGCGCTTGGCTCAGAGTAATCTACAATAATATCTGTCAACTGCTTTCCCATCCAGTAGCTGATATTTGTATGATTGTAATATACTACCCTGAACTTCTCTTTAAAACAGTGTCTGAGGATTGCAAGAGAACAAAGAGCAATTACATCTCCAGGAACTATAAAAAGTACCACAAAGTCTGGTTTTACCTCACCGATTTTTTTTGTAATGTTTATTATCCGTTCAATATAAGTCGTACCGCCGATCACCTCCGCATTTAGATCGGCTCCATCCAGTTTGGATATAAACTCAGGAGGAATTTGAGAATATTCAGCAATTCCTGACCAGGGAGCTCCAGTTACAAAGAGGTACTGTTTAAAGTTTTCATTTAACATCTTAATCCACATCCTGCAGATCTCACTATGTCCCCCTGTATCAGTCAGAAAAGAAGCTACATAGATGATCTTTTGCTTCGGCGATGTTAATTCACCAGAATTTGATCGATCGATCTTCTCAGCTAATGAATTTCCTATGTCGCTTATCAGATTTTCAAGTTCATCATCATACCATATCCCTGTTGCATACATCTGGGCGAATGCTCCGCAAGAACAGATGTAATTCAGAGAGTTCTCTATATCACCTCTTTTCTGTAGATCGACTGCAATTTTCTTGCCAGCTATGTACGCGGTTTTATATATAACTTGAAGCTGCTGAATTTCAGTATTGTCTTGTTTATTCATTAAATACCTGCGAATTATTTAGAATGTTAGCCCAAGTTCCGCAGTTGCACAAGAAAAACAGAGAATTTCCTGAAAAATTCCGCAGTTTTTGTTAAAAGTCGTGACTATATGCCAAAAACTAATCTTTGCAACACAACTCACCCTAGATACCTCATAAATCGCAGAATTCAGGATTTAAATATAAGAAAATAAAAAAAACCTTAGTTGCCTATAATTTAGTAATGCTGTTTAACTTTGAATCTGACTTGATTTCACGGTAAACATTAATTCCGTTTGGAATTTCACCAATGATTTGATAACCCTGCAATTTAAAATTTTTTGAGTTTTTGACCAGATAAAACTTGTTCGCTAGGACTTTGCCATCTTTGACTTCCAGTACGACCATGTTATCTGTCAGGGTTCTGTAGGTTTTTTCAGGTTCGAACTGTACTTCTTTTTCCGATTTCACAGATAATATTGTGAAGTCATCACTCAGTTCAAACGCTGAACTTTTTTCAATTTCCTTTTGGGTTAATAGTTCTATTACCAGCCTGGTAGTTGCAGGAGTCTCCAGATCAAACAGTTCGATCTCAAATGAGTCCTTTTCAAGCGCAAATTTCAATCTTGGATTCGCTCCGGGATGCGGAGTAAAAGTATCCTCAGTTTTTACTGTTTGGATCCAAGGATGACTGGTTAATTTGAAATGCTGTACATAAACATCCTTTTTTTGTTCAAGGAAAGCAAGATCCTGATTGACCAGATTCAGGATTTCATTCACGCTCTGTTTTAATGGATGTTCAGCAAATTCTTTGAGAAACATCAGACATGACTCTTTTGTTTTATCATAGTTTGCGTTTTCATAGTATAATCTTGCCAGTCTGTAAAGGAAATCAGGGTATAACTTTGTTCCCATGTAATCTTTTTCATTTTGAACAAGCATCTGAGGAGCAGTGGATATTTCAAGTTTGCTGAACAATTGCTGATATCTTTTGGTAGCCAGTAAAATCTGGGCAGTTAAAGCTGCAGATACAATAATCACAATAACGCTTATCGTGACAAGCAGCTTAGAGTGAGTTTCAACGGCCTTTGCAAGCCTATTTTCTTTCTTTTGTCCCTCAACTTTTAGTTCGTAAAGCGGCATTTGTGTAAATAAATAAAAAAATCTTATTAAGTAAAGAGATAGTTATTTCTGGGCTAGCAGACATAAGAAGCTAAATACCAGAAGGATCATCTGATCAAAAGCTATAGACATTATTGGAAATGAGGTAGATCTGGGAATCGATGACACACCCGTAAGAAAGTTCGTCGAAGACCCAACCCATGTATCAAGAGGCTGCATAGGCAACCTCGGCAAGGTAGACAAAATGGTGTCCGCTGTATTAGTACCAAAAGAACTTGCGATGCCCAATATGTAAACGAGTTGCGTGTCATGAGTTTCGAGTTTTCCTTCCTTTTTAAGTTGATTACGGGTTACGGATCAGTAGTTGGTCAATAAGTTCTGAGTACGAACTCTTTCCATTTTTTGTTGAGCTCTTCAGTATTCCAACCAAATGCTTTTTTAATTGCGTTAATCCCATAGTTAAGCGAACTGCTTTGCTGATTATCAGCCTTGATGTCTTTGAGAAATTGCTTGAATGTCTCGTTATGTTCAGTTACGAGAAAATCAACGATGCTCCATGCTTTGAGCGTTTTTTCAAGATCCATCTGTGACATATTGGTTATCTTGAGAACCGAATTAATGTCAGGATCTTCACCCATCTGAACCATCTTACGAATCTCAACCGGCCATTTGGCGATACTATCAAGATTTCTTCCTTTTAAAGTACCTGTCCCCTTCCAGTCAACGCATTTTGTCAGATTTGTATTGTTCATATTAAAAGTAAAATAATACGACAGCGATTCAAATAACCATGGAATATTTGCTCCACCTTGCGGACCTCTTGTTGCCCATAGAAATAAAACTTCAACCGTATTGTGAACTATCATATCGAGTATGCTCTGTTGTACCGTCGGATTTATACTGACGTCAAACATCGGAGGATATAGAATTTTACAACCGTTGACTTTCATCACTTCTTCAACAATTCTTTGGTCCTGATTTTGATAATATGCCTGCACAAATCTTGCATGTTCAGGCTGGCTTCTGACAATAATGATATTAATCGTCGTATTGTTCGGAATATTAATTACGGAGTTGTCGAAACCAAAAATACTATGGAATGTAGAGTATGTGTGCTCGCTTATTTTTGTACAAGTTTGTAATTGGCTTTGGTCCATATATGTCGATTCGACCTGGAAGCGCTGAGATTGTCTCTTTGTTGTTTTTAACCCGAGTTCCTGTTCAAATTTGCTTGATTGAGTCAATTCCTGCCCGGAAGAAACCTCCGGCTTTTCCCATCCAGAAAGAATGGTTTTCAATTTATCGGCATTTTCTGAAATCCAGGTGTCTCCGCTTTTTTTGAACTTTAAGAATGATCTTGCCTTTTTGTTGGAATTGTCATAAACAATCACCCAGCTTAATGCTGCCTTTCGCTGCTCTTCCAAACCTTTTTCTTTGCACCACTGAGCCAGTTCGAAAAATCTCTTTGCAATTTTTTC
>JACQRL010000050.1 GCA_016206485.1 Planctomycetota bacterium
AGTTCATCAAACTGTTCATTTTCATCCTTCTTTGTGCCTCCGGGAACCTTTGCCACTAGATCCTTTTAGTTTCCCATCTTTGCGTTCATTTCAAGATGTTCCAGAAAATAATTGAAGTTATATTCGCCTCCTAACATTTTGTCTTTCAGCTTTTCTGCGTCTTCCTGTTTTATTGTTGTTTGTGCTTTTTCAACAAGACTTACTACATCGCCAAAGCCGAGTATTCTGGATGCCATTCTTTCAGGATGAAATTCCGTCAGATCAGTTATTTTTTCTCCTGTTCCTACGAAATGTATCGGAGTGCCGGTGATGTACTTGACTGAAAGGACTGCGCCGCCTTTGGCGTCTCCGTCAAGTTTTGTCAGTATTACCGAGTCAAATCCGATCTGCTCCTTGAATTTTTGCGCGCTGTTGACAGCGTCCTGACCTGTCATGGAATCAAGAACTAAATAAGTGAAATGAGGTTTGGTTTTCGATTTCATCTCTTTGAGTTCAGACATTAATGATTCATCTATATGCAATCTTCCCTGCGTATCGACCAGCACGGTATCAAAAAAATTATCCTTTGCGTTTTTTATTCCCTCAACAGCGACTTTAACTGATGAATCTGAGTCTTTAATGGAAAATACAGGGATATCGTTTTCGATGCCAAGTGTTACAAGCTGATCTATAGCAGCAGGTCGCGCAAGGTCAGCTGCGACCATCATGACTTTTTTTCCTTTTTCTTTGAGATGTTTTGCAAGCTTTGCTGTAGTGGTAGTTTTTCCTGATCCCTGCAGACCTGTCAGCATTATTATTGTAGGGGGTGGATCTGCCTGCGGTATCGAATGATCTATTGGACCCAGAATCGAAATGAGCTCATCATTTACGATTTTAATAAACGCCTGATCAGGGTTTATCCCTTTAATAACCTCTTCTCCAACCGCCTTTTCTTTGATTTGATTTATAAGTTCTTTGGCTACGCTGAAGTGGACATCAGATTGTAAGAGCGCGAATTTTACATCCTGAAGGGCCTGCTCAATATTTCTTGGGCTGATCTTTGCCTTTCCGGCAAGACGCCTGAAGACGTTTTGAAAAGAATTTGTTAAACCTTCAAACATAACTAAAAATTAAGAATAGCAAAAGCAGTTCGCTGTACACTATATATATTTAGGGCGCCTGACAGAAGAAGAGAATTATGCAGTCGCATAAACGGATTGCGTATTTATGATCACGAGTTTTTCCATTTTCCTGAATGATTGGGTTACAATCGCAGATTCCATATAAACCGGGTTATTTTGAAAGATAAACTTAGATTCAACATTCACGTTTGTAGTCATTTTGACAGCGGGAAATGACCCGCAAGTCACTTTTGAAATTCATCTATACTGTTATCATGTTCTGAATTTGTATAGATAAAATCGTCACTGCATCGCTAGATATAATATGATTTATTATTCCGCTCAAGTTCGAAGAATTTCCAGTGATCTGGTCGATATTTTTGTTGCGAGCGCAGATTTAGTGGATTAGTGGCAAAATTGTTTAAGTTAATGTAGAATAATATTGCTCAAATTAGTATGTATAACAGAATCATCTTTGCTATATGCGGGCTGCTTTGTTTGTTTTCGTTATTTATAATTTACTCTAAGAGCGCTTATTTAGGTAGTTTGATCGCTCATAAGTGTGATGATGAGACAAACTCTACATGGTCATTTGTGCTTGGAAATAAAGATCCGGATATAAGTGAAACATCAGATACATTTCATAAGCATGATCTTACTTCATTAAGTGGAGTCTTGGATGGTAATGACACCGGGAATCCTCTTTTGCATGGGTCAACAGATAGGCAAATAGATTTTTCTGATCGTAAGTCGGAAATCGCTCCTAAAATTGAGACTAAATTCAGTAAGATAAGAAAAGAAACCCTGAGACAAATTCTGGATGATCTGGAGCAATATGACATGTTTGAAACACCTCTTGGACTATACGCGCTTCTTGGAAAAATTAGCAATGCAAACCAAGTGGTGAGTTACGTGAACGGCACAGGGGAAAACCCTCTCAAAAGTGAAGCAAGAGCCCTAATACAGGATCAGGATGGAACAGTTACACTTGGGCCAAGTATTGTAGTGGGAATGAGCAGCGGATCAGAGGGAGCTACGACAGGAGTATCATCATCGGGAGGAACGTCATCATCACAGTCAAGCGGACCTACAAATTGGGGGATACCGGGATTGGTACAGGCAAGCATAGAAGCTAGCTCAGGAAATATGCAGGTAAGTTGGAATGGAAGCGGAATGTATGTGAAGTACTTGGGGACAAGTAGTTTGGAAAGTCAGAGCAATGAGAGCTTAATCTACAATATAGGAGGAAATGACAAAAGAGTAATAATGGGAATGAATCAGAAGGTAGAGGAGCTGATACTGAAAAATAATCTTGTTGAAGGTAATTATAATACGTGGTATCAGTTAGATCTGCAAAGTTGGGTAAAATATATTTGTCTGACTGAGATGGGACATATCGAATTAAGAGATGGTAATGATAACTCTGTTATGAAAGTAGGGAAGCCGGAAGCGATAGATAGTAGCGGTAATGCAGTGCAATGTTGGTGGACGGTAGAGCAGATTGATGCGGCAACAGTGCAGACTGTGACAAAGCCGGGCAGTCAACAAGCGTGGAGTATAACTGAGGGAAGCAAGATTATATTGAAGCTTACGACAGATATGGGAAGTGGAGAAGAATCTGCAGATTTTCCTGTTGTTATTGATCCTGCATGGTCTACCGGAGGTGCACTCGGGAACGCAAGAAGGTTACCGGGTCTTTACCCTCTTACGAATGGAAAGATTATAGCGGTAGGAGGTTTTCATGACGCTGACCTCATCTTAAGCAGTTGTGAACTTTAAGACCCATCTACAGGAGCATGGAGTAGTACGGGGAGTATGGGAACTGCAAGGTGGTATTTTGCAGGTGTTGTGAGACCTAATAGCAATGTGCTGGTGACGGGAGGATATACGCCAAATACATATCTTAGGTCGTGCGAGTTATATGATCCTTCGACTACTACATGGTCATATACAGGGTCCATGCTTGCCTTAAGAGCGATACATACTGCTACGTTACTTCCCAGCAGTGATACTGTTCTTGTTGCAGGTGGAACAAGTACTAATGCTGGGATAGGTGCGGCTGAAAAATGGGCAAGTAGTACCTGGACACTCACAGGGAGTATGGTTACTGCCAGATATGGGCATGTCGCCCTTTCTTCATCAAATGCGGTGTTTGTTGCAGGTGGGGATTCAAGGACTTCATCAAAGGCAATTTCTAACGCTGAAGAATATGATACGTCTGCAGGCACGTGGTCATCTACTGGAAGCTTGGTTACAGGAAGGCGTCTCACAGTCGGAGGAGTATTGACAGATGCAAGGGTTGTAATTTTTGGCGGGAAAGACTCCGGAGGCAGTGTGTTAAAAACCTCTGAGATTTTAGATCCTGGAGATATCCCACATCTGTGGTCCAGTGCAGGTTCAATGAACGAAGCCAGATCAAGTCACAACACCACAATACTTCCTACTGGAAATATTTTGATCTCTGGAGGTTATGATGGAACGTCATTTTTATCGACTACAGAACAATTCGATGGTTCGGTATTTTCGTCCGGGACGAGCATGGGAAATAGCAAGGCGAATCATGGTTCAATTATAATGTATGATGGTTATGTATTGACTGTAGGTGGAGAATCAGAAGGAGTCGCATTAGATACTACAGAGTTTTACAGGAATGTTGATGCCACATGGACTTTGACTGGAAGTATGAATGATACAAGAAGGGCTTCAGCTTCCATATTAATAAATACTGATAAGGTCCTTACTACTGGAGGATTGCCGACTCCAAGGTCGACTTGTGAACTATTTTCTTCAAGTACTTGGACTCGTACAGGCAGTATGTCGGCAGCCAGGTATGCTCATTCGGTTGTTCAGATGACAGATGGTAAAATAATGGCGGTTGGAGGATGGGATAGCGGTGGTGTAGAAGTGCCTATAGTTGAATTGTATGATGTATCGGCAGGGACCTGGAGCACCACAGGAAGTCTGGTGGGAGGAGTTGCTATTATGCCGGTAGTTGTACTCAGTAATGGCAATGTACTGGTTGTGGGTGGATATCTTGCAGCGTCAGCACTTCCGCACAGTCAGTTATACAGCAGTAGTACTTGGGCACTTACAGGCAGTATGAACACAGGCAGATATTATCATGGTGCTGTGTATCTTTCTAATGGAAAGGTCTTGACCGCAGCTGGGACAGGTGGAGGTACTACCGCTGAATTATACAATAGCGCGACATGGACATACACGGGAAGCTGCAGCACAAGTAGGGCTCCCTATCAAATGTTCTATCTGCCAAATGGAAAGGTTCTAATGGCTGGTGGGTCAGCCGTGTGCGAGCTGTATAATGTAACTGCAGGAACATGGGCTAACACCGGGAGTTTGAGTCAGACTAGAAATTTTTCAGCAGGTGTTTTACTGGCAAATGGTAAGGTATTAATGATAGGTGGGACTAATGGAGGCGTTATATCAACAGCAGAAATCTATGACCCGGCTACAGGTACGTGGACTTTGACAGGGAGTATTGCAACAGCAAGAAGCGATCAAAACCCGGTTTTACTTACAAATAGCAAGATCCTCGCTATAGGAGGATATAATGATTCTACACAATTATCTTCTGTAGAAATGTATAACCCGGTGGGAACGTTGGGTAGCGGGCAACCCACAATCACGTCGGTTGAGGGTGGTGGTAGTTTTCCTGTTGATATTACTAAGTCAGCTACCATAGATATAATTGGCACAAACTTCAAGGGTGCGACAGAAGGTTCCAATGGAAGATTCTGCAGCTCATCTGCAGCAGTTCCTATTGTGTTTTTAAAAAGGGTTACTGATGAAGCTTGTGAAGGTTTTGGCGGAACAAATGACGCATTTTTTATGCCAATATCGAGTTCATGGACAGCCAGCACAAGTCTAACTTTTACTGCTCCGAGTACACTCCAGTCAAATGGGTATTATCAGCTTAGAGTTATAGTCAACGGCATCGCAAGTTCTGCAAAGATTGTCAGGGCAATTGACTAATCGTAGATCTTAGGTCGTAGAACGTAGATCGTAGATCGTGCAAGACTGAGAACTTAAATTTACTGGCAACAACAAGTGTCCATATCTTCGAACAGCGCAGGTTTCCTTTTTTAAACGGTTCGTTTAATGAGTTGTTGATTTTGCGCTGGACGCGTATAGTGTATTGTCTTAAATGATGCACCAGCGGGTCAAGGACATCTACTCATGCTTTAGCAAATGTACAGTTTTGTTGTACCCCTTTTATAGGTTGTCATACAGGAAGAAACAAGGACTATGTGTACATTTAGGATCAGGAAAAAAAATAATCGATGGTTTTACCAATATTGACAGCAATATCTTTAGAAGAAAAACACTTTTGTATGATATGACGCTAAAGCTTCCTTTTGATGATAACAGTGTTGATATAATATACTGCTCCAATACTTTGGAACATTTTTATCCTGATCAGACGATCAGAATTATGAAAGAGTGCAGAAGGGTTCTTGCCCATGCGGGAGTAGTGAGAATAGTTGTTCCTGATGTAGAGTCAGCGGTAAATGCCTATGTAAAACGTAATGCTGACTTTTTCCCTGATTTTCCGCGCAAATTCGGATCATTTGGGGGAAAATTTTCTAATTTTCTTTTCTGCGACGGACAGCACAAATTCGCGTTTGATTATGAGCTTATGAACGAGCTCTCTGCCAAATGCGGTTTTTCCCGTTGCGAAAGAAAGAAATTCAAGGAGACAAGGATTCTGCATACCGAGTATGAAAAAATCGCGCCTCTTGAAGAGGAATACTCCACCAACAACCTTTTCTGTGAACTGTTCAAGTAATCCGCGAGAAAATCTGTTTAGTTATCAATCAAATCTATAGTGAATTGCAGCTATTTATATTGTTTCATCACAACTTTAATCGGCTCGTTAGTGATGATTATGTTTCTAAGGGTCAGAAATCCATGGTCGCGCGCGCTGAAAGAGATAATTTTAATCTGCTTGTCTGTCAGACCTTTAAGGATAAATTCTCCACTGTTGTTTGTGGTTGCTTTTGAGGGTATAACTCCCTGCTGCTTCGCCCACACTGCAACCCCGGAAATTGGAGCTCCATCTTCATCAACACACACTCCCTGTAGTGTCAGATCTCCTTCTTTTAATAGCTGGACTGTTATGGATAAGTGTTCATTGATATTTACGTTATTAAGAGTTAAATGATCAAGCGTTTCGTTGTTCGGATTAATGAATAAATAATTGACTGGCATATCTAAAAGCCCTTCAATTGTAAAGTTTCCGTTTTCATCTGTCACGGCTGTTTTGAACGGAATGATTTCTTTGTCTTTAAGTTGTTCTCCATTAATCCAGGCGCCTTTGATTGGGTTTCGATTTGTGTCGACAACCTGTCCTTTCAGGCTTAATATCCCTTTTTCCGCGGGTTTTGAGACAAGATTTACATTTATTGTACGTGTTTCACCTTCGAAAAGCTCTGTCACTGCTGAATCGTATCTTGAAAATCCCTGCCTTTCACAGGTTAAATTAAAATTTATTCCTGTTGGAACGGGAATAGTTATTTCTTCTGATTTATAGAATGCAAATGTTCTTGTGTGAGGATATTGTTTCAATTGCTGTTTAGTTGGTTTAAATTCTCCCTGAATTATGTCGTTTGGATCGAATCGCAATGTTGCAAAAAGCGGCGCATTTTGAAAATTCTCATCTTTTAGATTGTGGACTAATTTTATCACCGCTGTCGGCAGTGACTTGATAGCGATGTTTATGATTTCTTTTTCTTCATCAAGTATGAAGGTATGTATATTGGTATAATTTTTATTATGAGGATAGACTGTCTGTGTATCCGGTTGAATGGCAAGAATATCCTTTTGGCCTGCTGATATCTGATACTCTAGATTTAAATTGAACGTTCCATCTTGACCGCAGCGGACCATAAAAGGTTCCAGCATAGATCCAAAGATCTGCCTGGTGGATTTATTAAGGTTTTCTTTGATCTCCAACTCTGCCGAGCTTTTTTTTCCCACAAATAATATAATCTGGAACTGTTCGTCTGCAAGCGGTTTGCTGTCGAGATCTACAGAAGTTCCTTTGATTGATACAAGTCTTGTTATGGTTTGTTCATCTTTTTGTGAGTTATCCTGCCCTGTTAGGCTGCCATGATCTTCTGTCATTTGGGAAAGTTTTTCATCCGGGGATGTATTTGTTATTTGATCGTCAGTTGCGGTTATTAAGTTTGAACTTTCTTTGTGGGTATGCTCAACAGGCTTTCTGCCGGAGATTTTATTCAAGATTAACACTCCGATGATAATTAATAGCAGAATCGTAATGGCGGCAAATTTTTTAAACATGATTCCTCCTATTAGGAAAAATAAATATGCAATAATCGCTTTTTTTGTGAGCGTTAGCGGCGCCTGCTCTATAAGTTTTATTAGATCAGGTGATCCGCTAAGAGAATAATTTACACCTTCTCTCATC
Source organism: Planctomycetota bacterium (assembly GCA_016206485.1). GTDB lineage: Bacteria > Planctomycetota > MHYJ01 > JACQRL01 > SBBU01 > JACQRL01. The sequence goes on from JACQRL010000050.1 coordinate 7,546, forward strand.
TGGATTGCTTTTGATAATAGATTTTCTGTGAAGATAATTCCGGCAGGAGTTATCATTTCTTTGAGTTTTCCTTTCGCATTGTGGATTTTTTTCGCGACTGTTCCTGAAGGAATCTCCATTATTTCAGATATTTCTGAATATTTAAACCCATGATAGCATGAGAGCGTCAGAGCTGTCTGCATGTCAGGTGAAAGCTCACTAATATATTCTTTCAGAATCTCAGCGTTTTCCGCATTAAATGGATCTTTGTTTGTTAATTTGAATTTGAGCTGTTCCAGTTTGTCAAGCCGTATTTTCTGCGAGCTTTTTTTGTTCAGTGAAAGGTTGTAAGCTGTCTTTGCCAGGTAGCTTTTTATTGATGATATATAAGCTCCATCTTCTACTCTCTTTAATACCTGCAGATACGTTTCCTGCACTGTATCCTCAACATCCTGCTTATTATCGAGAATCTTGCGGGCTATCGAATACGTTAGTGGTATATGTTTTATGAGTTCATTTCTGATATCTTTCCTTACTTTTTCTTTTACTCCCATACCTTCTACTGCTATTTCCATTATATCATATTTACCTGTCTGTTTTATAGGACAATTAATCTGGGTATTTTCTTCCTCTAAGGTTGCAAAATAAGTGGTATTTCAGATTGGGGTTGGCAAAAGAGTCATTTTGCTAGGAGCTTTTAATCTGTTATTAATCTGAAGTCTGAAATCACAAATCCGCAATTGTTCAAATCCAGCTTTTCAGCCTGTCTAAGTCCAAGTTGCCTCCGCTGAGGATAACTACGGTTTTCTTTCCGGGCTTTACTTTCCCGGAGAGGATCGCTGCGATTCCTGCGGCGCCCGCGAGTTCAACAAAAAGTTTTGCCTTGTCGAGAAGCAGTTTTACAGCGTCTATTATTTGGTTGTCAGATACAAGTATTACATCGTCTACAAACTTTTTTGAGATTTCAATATTGAGTTTTCCCGCGTTCGGCGGCGAAAGGCCGTCAACTATTGTTTCTATCTTGCTAAGAGTTACTTGCGCGCCTTTCTTCAACCCCTCAGTCAGTGTTGCGGCTCCCTCAGGCTCGACACCGATGATTTTTATTTTTGAATTTAGCGATTTAAGGGCGACGGCAGTCCCCGAAATTAGCCCTCCTCCACCAACGCCTGCTATGATCATATCTGCATCGGGAAGGTCATCGTAGATTTCTAGACCAACTGTTCCCTGTCCTGCGATAATGTAAGGGTCATCATAGCTGTGTATGAAAGTGAGATTTCGTTCGCTCCGTATCTGCTCTGTTCTTTCAAACATTGTCGGTCTGTGTTCATGAAGTGTTACGGTTGCTCCAAGCTCTTGGATTGCCTGTACTTTATTTTTAGGCGAGGATGACGGCATTACAACTGTGCAGGAGATATTTTTGAGTTTGCAGTAATACGCAACAGCTCTGCCATGATTGCCTGCCGATGAGGTAATCACTCCTTTGGATGCCTCCTCTTTTGTGAGCTGTGAAAGCCTGTTTGCCGCGCCGCGGATTTTGAATGATCCTGTTTTTTGAAGAGACTCGCATTTTAAAAATATTGATGTTTTGAATAGACCTGACAGCTGGTCAGATAACAATAGAGGTGTTTTGGAGATATATGGTTTTATTGTTTCTTTAGCTTTTCTAATGTCGCTCAGACTAATGCTCATTTTGATTATATTATTGAGTATTTATCAGCATTCAATACATAGCATTTCCGATTTAAAGTTTAGAATTGATTAGGTGTTCTATTTACTTAACTTTAAAATTTAAATATTAAACTTTAAATTTGAGTGGGTGGGTAGCTCAACTGGGAGAGCA
>JACQRL010000040.1 GCA_016206485.1 Planctomycetota bacterium
AACAGCTTGACGTGTGGCAATATCTACAAATGGTTGAAGAAGCGACCCCTATGGAGATATCAAAAAAAACAAATGTGGCGCGGCCAACTGTAAATCAGGTGCTGGAGAAGCTTCTTGAATTGAATAAAATCGAACGCATCGGTCTTGGAAGGGCTACCAGATACAGAAAAAAGCAATAGATGTCTATCTTGTTTTCACAACTGCTAGATATGAAACAGGAGGAAATCAACCTGCTCAGATCAAAGGGAATAATCTGAGCAGAATAACAATATCAAAAATCATCTAGATTTTCCCAAACTACAAATCCAAGTATTTGTCCATCCACATATCTCCTTGCATCAGTCTGATCATCCCAGATCACAAAACTAAGTATGTCACCTTCTGCCATCCCCCTGCTGAGTATACTCCCTTCGGCCATTCCCCTAAAAAGTAAAGAGTTTGTACGTGGCTTCCCAGCAAATGTCCCGCTAAAGAATAAACTATCATCAACATCGTAAGTGATGTAACCTCCTACCGTTGTACTACCTCTAACGCCACCTCTGACACCTCCTCTTACCCCCTGCACATCTCCAAAACTTCCAGCTACAAAAACAACTACCAGACCCAACATTAATCTCTTCATTTTTGCCTCCATGTTAAACATATCCATCTAAGGGCAAATCCGATGCCATGCAGTGCCACCTAATTGCACCCTATAGTAGTTATCTTGTTGAATAAAAGTGTCTTCTCAGGCAAATTACCTTAACGTCCAGATTTCAGACAGTATGTATAGGTATTGGACGAAAAGATCTCTTTGAACGGCTGTCATGACAACTTAGCAGGTTTGATTATTGACAATTACTTTGGAATAATGCATAATTGACTGCGAAATTCCAAAAATCTATGTAAAATGGAACTATGTACTCCAGATTGCTTATAACATCTCTAAGCAAAAGTTTCTTTCTATTTGGCCCTCGAGGCACAGGAAAAACAACATGGGTAAAGTCAAAATTCCCAAATGCTACATATATAGATCTTCTTGAATCTGAAACGTTTAACGATCTATTATCAAATCCTCAGAGACTGCAAAATTTGATTCCAAATGATTTTAGCGATTGGGTTGTTGTGGATGAAATACAAAGAATCCCAGAGCTTTTACATGAGGTTCACCGCCTTATTGAAGCCCACAAATACAAATTTGTATTAACTGGTTCAAGCGCAAGAAAAATTAGAAGAGGAGGAACGAATTTATTAGCAGGACGCGCACTAACCTATTCAATGAATCCTCTTACAGCCGTGGAACTGGGAAAAGACTTCAATCTTGAACATTCTCTAAAATATGGACAACTTCCGTGCGTGTATACTGAAACTGACTCAAAAAAATATCTAGAAAGCTATATAAGAACCTATCTTGAAGAAGAGATCAGACAAGAAGGCCTCACACGTAACCTGAGTGCTTTTGCTCGCTTCCTTGAAGCAGCAAGCTTTTCACAAGGTTCTTCACTTAACATCTCCTCTGTATCAAGAGAATGCTCAGTTGAAAGAAAAGTTGTTGAAGGTTATTTCAATATACTCGAAGATCTGCTTATCGCCCACAGAATCCAAGTCTTTTCCAGAAAAACGAAAAGAAGATTAGTTACACATCAAAAATTTTATTTCTTTGATGCCGGAGTCTATAGAACAATCAGACCATCAGGACCCCTGGATAATCCTCAGGAAATTGATGGTCTGGCATGTGAAACTCTTTTTTTTCAGGAACTCAACGCAGTAAATTCCGCGTTAGGTATGGACTATACAATATATTACTGGAGGACATCGAATAATATTGAGGTTGATTTTATACTCTATGGAGAGAAAGGAATCTTAGCATTCGAAGTCAAGCGAACGAGAAAAATTTCAAACAAGATGCTGAATGGGCTCAAAGCTTTTCTAAAGGACTACCCCATGGCAAAAGCATATTTTATCTATGGAGGTGAAAAAAAAATGAGCGAAGGGAAAATAAACATACTCCCCATGGATCACGCTCTTTTGAATCTTCCCGAAATTCTAGTTCAAAAGGAATAGGAACAATAAGAAAGCTTTCCGCTATATTGCTCACACCAAACAGCCTGCTAGTATCAACAGCGGAAAAGAGCGAGATTGTTTTATCACTGATGCCCCTACTGAATATATGCCAATTCAGTAATTTAGCTATATTGCTAATTGACTAAAACACATATATTTGTCAATTGTCCAAGGTCTTCTTGTTTACTCTTACCCTATTAAGACCAGCTTTCTCAACCCCTCTTCCAGTTTTTTGTTGTCTGTTGAATAAGAAATACGGAAATGGGTGTTTTTCTGTGAAAATGTTTTACCGGGGACAATTATTAAGACCAAACTTGAAGATATTACCCCTGGATAAACTTCTTCCTCGATGTACTTCTAAAGCAGTCCCAAATGGCAATTGAGCTATTTACTAAAGAAGATGTCGAAAGAATACTCTTTCCAAAACAGCTTGACGTGTGGCAATATCTACAAATGGTTGAAGAAGCGACCCCTATGGAGATATCAAAAAAAACAAATGTGGCGCGGCCAACTGTAAATCAGGTGCTAGAGAAGCTTCTTGAATTGAATAAAATCGAGCGCATCGGTCTTGGAAGGGCTACCAGATACAGAAAAAAGCAGTAGATATCTATCTTGTCTTCACAACTGCTCGATATGAAACAGGAGGAGATCAATCTGCTCAGATCAAAGGGAATAATCTGAGCAGAATAACAATATCAAAAATCATCCAGATCTTCCCAAATCACAAAATCAAGTAACTGTCCATTGGCCATTCCCCTTGCATCAGTTTGATCATCCCAGATCACAAAACTAAGTATGTTACCCTCTGCCATTCCCCTGCTGAGTATACTCCCTTCGGCCATTCCCCTAAAAAGTAAAGAGTTTGTACGTG
>JACQRL010000048.1 GCA_016206485.1 Planctomycetota bacterium
ATCTGTTTTTTTCTTAATATTTGAGACGAGATCTTTTATTTCATCTTTTTTTACATGCAGCAGTTCCATCATATCAAGCGGCGCAGTTTTGTAGTTTATTCCCACTGCCTGAATATTTGAGAGGATACTTCCGGGGGATTCATTGAAAATACAAGTTTTGTCATTAAGCATAACTATGCAGCCCGCTCAAAACGTAATTCACACCAAAGAAGGTAAAAATAACCGCGTAAAAGCCAATTACCGCTATCCAGGATAGTCTTGCGCCTCTCCATTCTTTCATAAACTTCAGGTGTATATAAACAAAATAGATAAGCCAGGTAATCAAGGCCCATGTTTCCTTCGGATCCCATTGCCAGTAACTTCCCCACGCTTCGTTTGCCCAAACCGAGCCGGCAATTATTCCGGCCCCCAACAAAGGAAATGAAAACATTATACTTTTATTTGTTATCTGCTCAAATATGGAGTCTTCTTTACTTTTCTCCCTGTTGAATCCAAAAATCAATGCTGAGCTGAAACCCAGACCTACTGTCAGCAGGACAATAGTAAGTAAAACAATTAATGAGCTGACCAGACCTGTTTCAATTTTTAGTATCCCGTTGCGGTCAAAATAAACTGCTATTGCCAAGACCACAAGCGTTGACAGAGTAAAACTTGTTATAATTATAGAACACTTCCGGTGCAACCCTCCCGCAGTAAAAAGATGGAGAATCCCAGCCACAAATGAAATAAACAACCCGGCATAACTTACAAAGCAAAGCAGGACATGAATCGTAAGCCAAAAATTATTCCTTAGTGCAGGCATTAATGGCTGCACTCCATTATTAAAAAGGGTTGCATATGTCAGCGAGGCAAGTACCAGAAAACTTACAAATGGCCCAAGTACATAAAACCTGCCTTTATACATGTATTCAAATACCAGATAAATTGCAGCAAGCGATATCGCGAGAAGCACAAGAACCTCAAATGTATTTGAGAATGGAGGTCTTTCCAGTTGAATCCATTCATGTATTATAAAGGCAACGCCGCTTATCAATGTAGCTGTAAAAACAAATGATGCGATCTTATTGATCAGTGCAGCCTTGCTCTTGATTACTGCAGCCAGAATATAGCTTAGGGTAGCTATAAATCCTGAGTAAATCGACAGGTCAAAAAACAGTGATTTCATGTCTGCCTCCTGATAAAAGGTCTTATATACGCTGCGTACATCAAGCCAACTATTGCTATGATAAACCCTGAGTATACGATAGGGATTCCCGGATCTTTAACAATTCGAACCGAAGGGATCCATTCATAACTGTCTTCAGGTCTAAAGGCGTTTTGATATATTCTATAGCCATTATATACCAACGGATTATTAAGCGCCACTGTGTGCGTAACAGTTTTCCGAACATTATCATATATGCTTACCGTACTGTTGAAACTCTTGATATCGCCTTCATACCCTTCACTGTATCCATACATAAGCGCAATTTCATTATTTACGGGAGTAGTCCAGCCTCCGCTTCCAACATGCGCCAATTCTTCACCAGAATTCCACTTGACTAGTATTTTTGCTGCAGGATTATCGAAGCTGCCGCCAAGATCTGTTTCTTTTTCCTCAACTACCGCATCTTTTACAAACTTTTCAAATATCAATGAGCATTCCAGATTTGGAATCTTAATTTCGTCACCAATATTGATCTCATTATGATTCCCAGTTGAAGGAAAATAAACATAATGTTTAGTCGAAGAATCCTTATAACTTAGAGAATATACTACTGCCGTTGTTGAAAGAAAGTCTTCTCTTGATATATACCGAAGTGAAATGTTTTTGTAGGTTATATCGTGCATTGACTCAAAGTCTGGGTATCTAGAGAAAACCCACCTGCTTTCATTGCCAACCGGTCCAGAAATAATCACTTTAGCCGCAGGATTATCCGGCGAGATATCATCCCGCTTTTCACCTCTCATTGCAAAATTCTGAGTTACTTCCTCTACTTTAAGCATATGACTGAATGGGGTCGTATAATTTGTCCCCACCACGGCATTGATTGTCCCGACATCAACATTTTGTTCATCTTTCGCAATAACTAACAAAAATTTATTGTCACTACCTATAAAAGATGGCTTTTTTGAAAAACATCCCAAATATTTTATTCTGGTATTATCCTGTATTATCATAGTGTTTGTTGGTGTATCATGCCCAAAAAGCCAGGAAGGATTCACGACTTTGTGTGAGTTGCTCTGTGCATTTATACGAATTGCTGCCGTTTTAGTTTTAGTTCCGGACAGATTTTCATTTATGTAGCTGTCTTTTTTATAGTTTGAAAATGTTTTTATTGTTTCCACTGTGTATTTATCATTGTTCACTTTGATGGTTGAATTATTTGAAACAACATGCTTTTCTACTTTATTTGTTACCAAGTTATATACCCACAACTGCGGTGGATACAGATCAAGTTTAAATTCATCCAATTCAACCGAAAATGGAAGCTTATTGACAATCCCTTTCCTATCTTCCATAGAATCATACAATCTCCCTTTTTGCAGGACTATATAACCTTCAATTGACAAAATAGAGCTTATACCAGCACCTGCTAATATAGTAAGAACTCCTATATGACTTATTAACGACCCTAATGTCAATGCCTTCAAATACCTTACCCTCTTGATCGAACAGGCAATTAAATTTACCGAGAACATGCCAAGGAGCGTGAGAAACCACCAGCTTCCATAAACTGTAATCCTGGCCTTTTCCTGATCCAAAAGCGTTCCTGCCACAGAACCAAGCAGGATCAAAAATCCTAAGATCACTGCCAACCTTACTGATGTCAATATCTTCCAAATCATATCGATAGACAAAAAGGGCAACTTACATACCAGACCAGATTTTTAATCAGCTCGAGCGTTCCACCACTCAAACCAAACATCAACTATATATACAATTATTTATTGCGCAGAAATCTTGCGGAAAATTACCCGTAATTGTGTTATTTCACAAACTACAAAATGCATCCACTAATTTAGCGTGCAAAATTTTCTTGTCATATAAATTCAGCTCAGACAAGAATTGTATGAATTTTCCTGTTTTATGATCGGTATATCATTTGCATTATAATATGTATAAAGTTAGATTGTTTTTAAGGAGATCGTTATGAAAAGATCAGGAATCCGCGCGCTGATAATGTTGGTCACGATGCTATTAATATCGCTCCCTCTTTACCCTGAAAAGCAAAACAGAAAGACTCCGGATGATGACCCGATGATGCGGCAGATTGACAGACTCCAGAAGGAAATCTATGTCCTGAGCATCTTTGACAGGCTAAACCTGACAAA
>JACQRL010000051.1 GCA_016206485.1 Planctomycetota bacterium
CTCTTAGAGTAGCAGTATAACTACCTCCCTGCCCATAGATGTAGCTGACGCTCCCAGAACTTGTTGAGACAAAATCATAAGTGCCATTTCCATCAAAATCCATCTCATACTGTTTGATAGTCCCATCTGTATCTGTGCCACTGTAGGTAAATGTTACTGTAAGCGGTGTAGTGCCACTTGTAGATGACGCTGAGATAGAAGCAGTTGGAGATTTTTTATCTACAGGTGGTGAACTTACAGTTATGGTAACTGAGGCAGTTGCTGTTAGACTATCATTATCGGTAACCCTGAAATTTGCTGTCCATGTCCCCGCAGACGAATAGGTTTTAACAGTATTTCCACCTGTATTTGATGACCAATCATAGGTTCCATTCCCATCAAAGTCCCATTCGTATTTGGTAATACTTCCATCATCTGTCGCACTCCCTGTAAAACTTACTGCGAGTGGTGCAGTTCCACTTGTAGGTGTAGCACTGGCTGTGGCAGTTGGTGGGTTACTCATTGGCTTGGCACTTACTTGAGATGAATAACTACTCTCATTTGAAGCGAAGTCAACTGCTGTAACCACGTAATAATACGTAGTTCCATTTGTTAAACCACTATCATTATATTGACTCGCAGTAACTGTGCTCGTATTGATTTTGTTATATCCACTACCACTTGCAGAACTCCGATAAACATTATAACCTGATAAATCAGATTCTGTATTATTATTCCAGTCAAGACTTACTGTAGTATTTCCAGCACTGGATGTTAATCCAGTAGGCACTAATGGTGGTATGCTATCCTGGGGAGTAACACTAACTTCTGAAGAGGCAGTGCCTTCATTTTTTTGAATATCTACAGCCTTTACCACATAATAATAAGTGACACCGTTAGTGAGCCCTGTATCCTGGTATTGGCTATAAACCTGGGTTGCTGTATTGATTTGACTATACGTTCCGCCACTTAACAGGCTTCGGTATATATTATACCCGGCGAGGTCTGCCTCAGTATTATCATTCCAGTCAAGACTTACAGTCTCGTTCCCTGAAGTGGCAGTAAGCCCGGTTGGCGAGTTTGGAGGTAAATCCACAGTAGCAGAAGTTGTTACGACTTCCAAATAAGGCACTAAATTCCCCCTATAATCAATGGGGACACTGTTATGGTATTCAGTTGAGGCAAAACCCGTAACTAACCACCATGATGAGGTCTTACTAATGCCATTTGGAACCAATGCCAACGTGAGATAGTTGGAGTTGTCTTTTGGTCCGTTGACTGTGAAACTTCCGGGAGAGAACTCCCACTTATACCAGCCCTGATAATCATTCTGGTATTCAGTGGCGAGGAGGTTACTATAGCCCACCTGGTTGTCCCATGTCATCCCGTCAAGCGGGTCCGGTGAGTCTATCACCGTCCAACTCCAGTAGGTGCCTTCCCTCCACTGGTCGTTTGATGCATAGTAAACGCCAGTCTTTACGTCTCCTGTCACGGCATCCCCCTGGGCAAAATTATGGTCACTATAAGCCCAGAGTTTGTAGCCAACAACTGCCTCGCCATCTGCCAACCCCTGAACAAAGTCGGGGTTGATGGTGAGGTTAAACCCCAAGTAAGAAATATGCTTAGTCCTGTATCCGTCGTTTGCGATAGTAGTGTGGAGCAAATAGTTTATACCCTGGTTGGTCTTCGTCTGGTTCGCCCACTGCGTCCCAGTAGTCACACCAGTATCCTGTTCGCATTCAACCCGATAAACTTTACTCTCCAGATTAACCGTAACTGTAACAGTAACTGTCCCCCAGTTGTTTCCGTAGTCCGTGTCATTAAACGCAAGCGTAAACAACCCGCTCCCGCTCACCGTCCCTGTCATGCCAGTCCCTACGTAGAACCATCTTCCGTCCCCGAATCTACCTATAAGCGCCGCCACTGGCATCCCGGCGCCTGGATACCCACTTGCTATGTTCTCGTGCGGGTTGCCTCCGGGTCCAAATGTAAGGTCAGAAGAGTTACCCCAACTCCCTTCCGCCATGACCGTTATCCTGTCGCCATCCGTCACCTCTATCTTGGTGTCAAGCGGGACAGACACAAAGTCTGGGGCGCCACCCGCCACGTAGTATATCTGGCTCGCCGAGTTCCTATCAGCATGAACCTGGTATGTCCCCTGTATTTCCACTGCTTGAGCCTCAACCACCCATAATAAGACCGCAACCGCTATGTAACGGTGCATATATTTACTTCTACACATCTTCAGCCACCTCCTCATTATGAATAGGTCAATACCTGACCTACAACCACCATTTTACTCTTGTTTTTGCCATAGTTCAAGTTCTTTTTCTTGAACGGGTATTTCTTTCTTTACTTCTTGACGTAATACAAATCTTTTATCTAAAATGTCCTGCACCGTTACAAGTTCAATCTCTATGCCTTCTTTTTTCACTCTCGCCACTTCTTCATAAGCCCCCTTACCAAAGCTGAACGCTACGATGTAACCTTTCATGTTGCTGGTCTGCTCTTTATAATACCGCCTTAAAGCGGTCTCAAAATTATCTATAACATTCCGTCCCACTCCTTCTGATTGTTTAACCTGTATCGGGGCATGTTCCATAAAACTAAGTCCGTCTATACCCATATCACCCGATTTACGAGGAGCCGGAGTTCCGTGCATTTCAGTTACCACCCAATATTGGAATTCAAAGGGTTTAAACCTTCTTAAGTCCTCTACTCTCTTGGGCATGCCAATAAGGTCAAACTCTTCCTCACCCACACCTATTTTCTTAAGACGATTTTTAACTAAAGCAACTGCCGAAGGAGAAATATCTATACCTATCCAGTGCCTTCCCAACATTCCTGCTACTGCTAAGGCTGTCCCGCATCCACAGAAAGCGTCTAATACAATATCACCTTTATTACTACTTGCTTTGATTATTCTTTCTAAAAGTGCTTCGGGTTTTTGAGTGGGATAACCAAGACGTTCTTTTGCCTGACTATTTATAAATGGAATTTCCCAGACGTCCTCAGGGACTTTTCCTAATGGATGCGTTTTTGTTATTCGTCCAAAAGAAATAGTTTTGTGTTTCGCTTGTCTAACCGTGCCCTCTTTATAAGGAGTTCGGACTGCATCTAAATTAAAATTATGAGCATCTACTTTCTTTGAATAGAAAAAGATAGTATCATGTTTTTTCTTAAATCTATCTCTAACAGTCCCCGCAGGGTCGTGATACCACCATATAATCTCATTCAAGAGATTTTTATATCCAAACACCTCATCACACATCACCTTTAGGTAATGCCCAGCGTGCCAATCACAATGCAAGTAAAAACTACCTGTAGGTTTCAATACCCTATGTAATTCAATTACTCTTTGCTTCATCCAGTCAATATAAACATTTATTCCGCCCTCCCATCTATCCTCAAAACTCCTTATCTCCGCCTCGTCACCCCAGATAATCTCATAATGACGGTTGCTGAAAAATGGTGGGTCAATATAGATAAGGTCAATGCTCTCTTTCTCCATAGTAGCCAGGATTTCTAAGTTATCGCCACAATATAGTTTGTTCTTAAACAATTTAGCCCGTCCTCATCACCTCGCCAAAGGATTTTATATCCTGGAATTAACCAGGACAGATGAAAACGGGCTATGCCCGCTTCACGCTACCTTTGGCGAGGTTTTTGTGTTTAAAGCGTGTGTCAGTTCTACTATTTTTCTAAAATTTTACATTTCCATTATCACCTTATTTAACTTACCCTTATACTACGGATGAAATCCTATCCGCCTCTTTGGTTTTTCTGCTGTAGTTGGCGGTGTCATAAGTTGACGAATCGCTTCAAAGATTGTTTTGATTTCCTCATCATGCTTTTCTATCTTTCTTTCAAGTTGCTCTAACTTATGGGCAAGTTCTTTATGGGTTGAGAGCATCTCCTTGAGTCTTACAAATACACGCATGATAGCAATATTTACCTGTATCGCCTGCTTGCCATTGAGGACACTTGAAAGCATTGCCACACCCTGTTCTGTTAAGGCATAAGGGTTTGCGCCTCCAAATTAAGATTTAGATGGTATGCCATTTTGGCATACCAGTATTTTAACTTCTTTATCATTAAGAATAAACATAAAGTCTTCAGGAAATCTCTCAATATTTCTTTTCACTTGTCTTTTTAACTGAGCCGTTCCAACTCTGTAAAGAGAGGCTAAATCTCTATCCAGCATAACCTTTTGCCCTCTAATCAA
>JACQRL010000009.1 GCA_016206485.1 Planctomycetota bacterium
AATCAGTACAGATCATTGAACCAACTCTGGAAAAGTTGTACATCAGCTCTCTCACTAAGGTAAAGGCAGCAATCGCTGGAATAGAAAAAGTCGACAAAATATTTGATCCCATAAAGATAATTGCAGGATCGATTGCGTTAATATTTTCGTTTAGTGTGGCTTTTACTGTTTCTACGGTTATCTCAAAGTCGGTAATTCAGAGCAAATCCTTTGCCGAGCAGATTGCCTCTGGTGATCTAACCCACCGATTAACGCCACGAGGGAGGAACGAATTTGCTACATTAGCCCTTGCCTTAAATCATATGGCAGGAATTTTACAAAATGCAGAAAATACCCAAAAAAAGTGGATGGATGAGTTGAGCAAATCAGAGCAGAGATTCAGGGCAATTTTCGAGAATGCCTCCGATGGGATACTTCTATATGATCCGGAAACAGGAAAGTTTTATGATAGCAATAAAATGATTTGCCAGATGCTGGGTTATAGCTCTGAAGAGATAAAGAATTTAGGTGTTATGGATATTTATTCTGAGAAAGACCTGCCCTATGTTATTAAGCAGTTTGAGGAGCAGACAAAGCAAGAGAGAAAACTGGCAAGGGACCTTCCGATAAAAAGAAAAGATGGGACGCTCTTCTATGCGGATGTCAATACTTCACATGTAGTGCTTTCTGGAAAAATCTATATTATGGGAATTTTCAGGGACATAACCGAACGCAAACAGTCAGAAAGTCAGATACGCTATCTTGCTTATTATGATAGTTTGACTGGTTTGCCAAACAGGACCTTTTTAAAAGAACTTTTTAAAAAGGCAATAGATTATGCTCAGAGGTACAATCTGATGGTTGCAATACTGTATCTTGACTTAGATGATTTTAAACGAATTAATGACACACTTGGCCATAATATAGGTGATAAACTGTTACAAGCCGTCTCAGAAAGACTCGTCGACTCTGTGCGAAGATCTGACATTGTTGCCAGCTTGACTGAGGGGAACACTGTTGTATCACGTTTTGGTGGAGATGAGTTTGTGATATTGCTGTATCACATTAAAAAAATTTATGATGCAGGTACTGCAGCAAGTCGAATCCTCAAGGAAATTTCTAAACCCTTTAAGATAAATGAGCATGAAGTGTTTACAAGCGCAAGTATTGGTATCTCTTTATACCCATCAAGCGGTGAGAATATTGACGACCTATTAAAAAATGTCGATACTGCTATGTATAATGCAAAGAGTAAAGGGAAGAATAATTATCAGATTTACTCTCCTGCGATGAATGCGGCTGCCCTTGAAGTTTTTAACTTAGAACGCGACTTACATAGAGCAATCGAACGTCAGGAGTTCCTGTTATACTACCAACCTAAACTGGATACTTTACGGAGGAAAATAGTAGGCATGGAGGCTTTAATTCGCTGGAAACATACAGAAAAGGGTATGATTGTTCCTACAAAATTTATTCCATTAGCTGAAGATTCGGGTCTTATCATCCCGATCGGAGAATGGACATTGTTTACTGCATGTATGCAAACTAAGTCATGGCAAGAAGCTGGCTTTAAAATAACTAACATATCTGTGAATCTTTCCACCCGTCAATTTGACCAAAAAAACTTGCCCAGCATTATTTCGAGGGTTTTAAGTGAAGCTGCCCTTTCTCCCCAACATCTCGAATTGGAAATAACAGAAAGCACGGTTATGCGGAATCCTGAGGAGGCTATATCCATTCTACATAAATTGAAAAATATGGGGGTCCAAATTTCAATTGACGATTTTGGCACTGGCTATTCCTCATTGAACTATCTTAGACAGCTTCCAATCGATTCCTTAAAGATTGACCGTTCCTTTGTTATAAATGTCGCCACAAACCCTGGTGATGCAAACATCGTTAAAGGAATTATTGCTCTGGCACATAGTTTAAAATTAAATGTCATTGCCGAAGGTGTGGAGACAGAAGAACAATTTGATTTTTTACGCAATACTGAATGTGATGAGGTGCAGGGTTATCTATTTAGTAAACCTTTGCCGGCTGAAGAGATTTCAAATCTTCTATTAAAAGATGGAATTTGATTTCATCCAAAAAATGACGCTAATTTGTACTGTAGTTGCAGACATTGCAAACATTGTTGATTCCATCTGAAAATTGATAATCATTTAGAAGGCATCTCTCATTCTTCGTTATGATAAAAAATATAATTGTAAAAATAGGGCGGTTTTGATTTTTAACTGACACACGCATTTTTGGTTTAAATCTTTTATAATTAAGGTATATAATAT
>JACQRL010000064.1 GCA_016206485.1 Planctomycetota bacterium
AGCAGAAGTCCGCATATCTGAATTAACTTTAAAAACAAGTGATTGGACCAATTGTGATATAAAAAGATTAGATACAAGGAATGCTATCGGTTTCATCAATTCTTCATCTTGTAAGGAAAATATCCTGTGGGTAGTCTGATTGGGTCGGAAAAGGATATTAAAATATGTATAGATATAGCGCCATACTATATTAATCGAATCATTAACAAAATCATTTATAAGTTTTTCGGTACGGTTTTCCATGTAAGATTATCCTTATTGTCTGTCAACGGAATTTAATCCCATGATATCGGAGTTAGTTAACTGATAAATACTTTTCAAAATCATAATATTTATATGCATCTTTAATTCCCCACATTCCTTACACAATTTATCAGTAGTGATATCTCAAATAATCGGGGGATAGCTCATGATGTCCCCCAGAATTCAGGAACTCTAAAATGGAGCAGTCTTGCAAGATTATTTGCGCGATACGCCAACACCATTTAATTAATTGACGTTCGTGTGAGTTTCCATAACCAGATACTCAAGCCACCCAGAGCGATGAAGGCAAACGCGCTTGGCCAGAGAGGCATCCGATAGCCAGCAATAAATATTTCAGGTCGTATCACCAATCGTCCCAATTGCGCCAGAGACATCAAACCAAATATAATACTCGCCAATCGTAATCCTAATACATTTGAGCTCATTGCTTATCCCTCCATAACCTGTTTCAAAGTGGCAAGATCCTGCTCAACCATTTCTTGATCCTTTTCAAATTTTTCATCTGTCCCTTTCCTTAAGATTTTTTTTATGGAAGGTGCTGACATGCCGGGCTGCTGGAAAAGTGTGAAGATCACCTCGCTTCCTTGGCCGTTGGGTACGACGCGCATCGGAACAAACACTTCCACACCCGGAGCAGGAATCACGGTATGATCCAAAATTCCAAACTCATTCTTTGGAGCGATCTTGATTCTCATTGGACCCTGCGGCGTTTCAATGATCCACTCCCCATCGAATTTTTTAATGGATCGGCAAAACGTATTCGCCCATTTTGGCATGTTCTCCAGATTCGACACAAACTCGTAAACCTTTTTGGGACCGCAATTAATAGATATGGTTATAGTTTTTGATTTCATCCGTTAACCGTGAACCTCATTTTTTTAGACCATTGAATTAACTTGAAGTTTGAGAATATCTTGATCATCCTTCAGTAGCCAACCAATTCTTAGCAATAAGAACTTGAACTCTTCTTCCAAGGCTTTCAACCTGCCTTCCTCTGTGTCTTCAGTCCAAGTAAAAAGAGACTCAACATTAATGGGAAAATGAGTGTCGGTATCGGGTATAATGAACTCGAGGTTAATAATTCGCCCTATACGACCGAACTTATGGTTGGGTTCTATTTTTGACCAAAATAATTCAGCTAAAACTCCGACAGTTGTTGTGGGAGCTGAATTATCAGGTTTAAGTAATTCAAGAACGACTGACCGCCGCTCCGCATAATACCCATCTTGGGGCGCATCCGAAGGCATTGAAAATGGTTTGTACAACTCTTCATACCCACTGGGAAGAATTGAGTAAAGTTTTCCCCGGGATGGCTTCAAATTTCTCTGCTCACCAGTTAAGACTCCAATAAATGAACCATCAAAGGTAAATAAGCCCCCACCACTCATACCGCGAAAGTTGGTTGGAATATCTTCTATTTCTTCAGCAATGCCACTAATGACTATATCTCCTTGGATTGAAGAAATACGATCTTCAAGCCATGCAAACTGGGGGATCATTTTAGTTCTTTCCATCTTACGCAGTGCGCCTGGAAAACCGCAGGCAACCACCGGTAGTCCGACTGCTAACCGCGAATTATTATTGGTCCAATCCGCAAATGGAACTGCCGGAATATCTTTAGGTAGATTAGTGAACTCGACTAATGCTGCATCGCCCTGTTGAGATGAATCCATTCTGATTAACCGTGGGGTCTGTAAATTAACCCTCTTTAGTGGTATTGCAATACCTATTCTGCCCGTGTTTCGAATGCACTCTATTACCACATGCTTAGATGTCAATAGTGCAATGCCGCCATCTTCTAACTTAACACAGGTGCCCGACCCTCCTTTCCCATTCCGGCCAACGACTATACCGGACAAATTTGATAGATCTATAAGTACCGAATCTGAGACAGTGTTATCAACCAAGAGTTATTTCTTCCTTTTGTGCGTTCAGCTTTCCGATATTTAGAGACCCACTGTGGACTCTAATGACCATTGGTGAAGATAGCTGTGTAAAGGTATCTTGTAACTGGACAATCATTTTTTCAATGGATACTACAATTTTATCGGTAGTAGCTTTAGATTTTGTTTGTGGCTGATTTGAGAGGATTTTTTCAAGTTGTTGACTCATTAAACTCCCATGTAGGCTGAAAGATTCAAAAACACCCGCAGCAAAAAGCACTGGACATTTAGTTGTTTGATCCTTATCAGAAAATAGTGAAACGAGTGCATTGCCCCATGCCTCCACATCCCAACTTTGGATTGTTGCAGTCGCTAGCCAATGTAGGCTTCTTTCTGATTCACCTATATCTGAACAACAAACAGCGTAATTAAACCACGCAAGGCCATTAAGGGGGTCAATCTTTAATGCCTCCCAAAAACTTTTCTTTAAGTCCTTTTTATCTTTCTTCAAAAGAGCTAACTCGGTCATATACTTAGATTGCAAAGGGTTTCTTTTTGTGTCTCCAAATTTTTCTCCTAACATATTAGTTAACCATGATTTTAAGACAAATTCTGATGCTGGCTGCTTATTTTGTACGAGGTACTTGGTAAACTGAACTGATGCATCATTAAATCTTCCAAGATTTAACAAAGTATCTCCTAGCAAGGCACAATGAAGATTATCGCAATCCACGAATAGGAGATAATCCTTTATTCTCTTTTTCTACTATTTTCCAAGGGCTTAAACCGGGAAGTGGTGCCCAATTGTTACCAACAGCTTGCAAGAAACTACGAACGTTTTCAGCTTGAATTCCTTTCGGTCCTAAAATTTCTTCCGAGTTTGCCCATGAGAATAATAATGTACCTTCCTGCTTTAAAGCACTTAATAATCTGTCTTTTAATTCATTGTTTTTAGAAAATTCAATTATTGCGTAGTTATCCAAATAAACGCTGATCCCTTGAATACTTGACTCACAGACAAGTTTGTCGTTGGAAATTACCAGGCCTATCATTGATTTTTGTAAATCCAGTAGATTGCAACTTTGAGTACCAGATATCCGAATAGTAGAATCCAAGCGCCTACAAATATCCATGGAATAAAATAACCAGGCATGAATCGCCACAGGCAGCATTGCCTATTACGCATTCCAACGATATCAATCCCTTTGTAATCACTCGGCTTAATTTTATCCCACTCTTGTTCCAAATAATTAATCGCCGTATTCGCTCCAATTGTACTTAACCCAACGGATATTGATATAAATATTCCTAGTAAACATAAAATGCACAATAAAAACGAGCCATCAGCGTTATTCCATGCAAACGCAAGGGCAGCAAAAAGTAAACCTTGAAAAGTCCCAAGCCATGCTAATCGATGATTGATTAGTTCATTTTCATGTTTAATCATTTCGCTGATCTGATCATATTCTTTCATTTGATAACTCCCTTAAGCTGATTCGAATTATCCGCCAGGCAATGCCTTTATTTCCAACTACAGAAATATCAAAAACATAATCGCTATTGGCCATTATTGCGCTAGTTTTAGATATCACAGTTTTACCTCAGCAAAAGTTTTAAAAATCAACCGAAAAACCTATCGATAATCGTACCGTAATCGTCGGGTTCTGTCAATAAATTGAGGGTAAAATTTACAATAGCTAGATTAGGGTTACTTAAGAAAAATGTTTATTAACTTTTTGAAAGTGCCAAGCCCATCTTGGCAAGTGCGAGTCCATTTTTTTAGCAAGTGTAAATCCATTCCGGCTTTTCTGTTCACGCTCGCGCTGGACAGTGTGGTTGGGCGGGAGGGCTCCCCCCAAACT